>JAZPYM010000022.1:0-9813 GCA_045544215.1 Congzhengia sp. | reverse complement strand
CGGGGCAGAATGGCAACTGCCAAAGCGTATGAGCATTTTGGTGTGGCGTATAAAAAAGCAGAAGATAGCGGGCAGCAGTCTGTATTTGACCTGGACTAAAAAAAGCGATGTGATATTTCACATCGCTTTTTCTTATGTCGCAAACATGATGAGCAACGAAAAAATGGCAATGACCACCAGAGTATAAAGCGCGGTGGGCAGCAGATTTGTTTTGATAATTTTGCCCTCACTTCCCGCAATTCCCACAGTGGCGCAAACCGCCACGGCGTTGTTGATGCAAATGATGTTACCGATGGAGCCGCCTACAATCTGCATGGCAACCACCAAGAAGGACGGCAAGCCCAAAGCATTTGCCGTTTCAAATTGCAGATTGGTGAATAAAAGGTTTGACACCGCGTTTGAGCCGGAAATAAACGAGCCCAAAATGCCGATAACAGGGGACAAAAGGGTAAATGCCGTTTTGCCGGCGTTTGACAAAAGGGTTGCCATTTGTACCATCATGCCCGGTGTGTTTTGCCCGTTTAAACCGGAAAATTTCATTACCTGCACCAAGGCAATGCCAAACAAAATGGCAATGACCGCGTCTTTGATTTGCAGCCATGTGTTGCGCCAGGCAACTTTTACTTGCCTGTGTGACATTTTGTGCAAAAATTGTGTGGCAATCGCCACGGGGATAAAAGGGAGAATCCCGGGGATGTTCGCCCATTTTAGTGAAAAATCTAAAGCGTCAATGCCGAAGATGTTGTCTATTTTTAAAAGAAACGGAAATGCGGCATTGGTGTTGATGGCATTTTTTATGGGAAGCGCGGGGATGCGGGTAATTACCAGAAGCGCTGCGATTAAAACATAAGGAAGCCACGCCAGCCAAAGCGGCATTTTGGTCTCTTTCGGGGCGGTTTCAGTTGGGGTTTTGTCTGCGGAAAAATCCCAGGGCGTCCTTGGCGTGAGAAACTCCTTTTTTGCAGCAAAAATGATAATGGGAAGTGCAATTAATGCCCCTAAAAGAGAGGGAAATTCATAGCCAAATACCACGGCGATAAGAAAGTAGGGCACAGCAAAGCAGAGTCCGGAAAATATGGCAAAGGGCAAGGCAGAAAAGGCAGGGCGCAAGGACCGGTCCTTGCTGAACACCTTTGTCAACACGCAAAGCCCCAAAAAGGGCAGAAAAATACTGCATATGGCGTGGGGCAGAGCGGTAAAAACCGTAATCTTTTGCGACAGTTCCTGGGTGGCGCTGCTGCCAAGCTGGGTGAGTGCCGCACTGACAGGTGTTCCCACTGCGCCAAATGCTACAGGAGCAGAGTCGTAGATTAAGGTCACGGCAGCGGCAGCAACCGGGGGAATGCCCAGGCTTACCAAAAGGGGTGCTGCCAGTGCTGCAGGCGTGCCGAAGCCCGCGGCGCCCTCGATAAATGCGGCAAACAAAAAGCCGATAATAATGCAAAGCACCCGTTTGTCGCGGCTTACACGGAAAAAGCCCTGACTGATGGTTTGCATGCCGCCGGACTCTTTTAGCATATTCATTACCAAAATGGCGCCGAAAATGACAAAAAGCACTTCTATGGCGCTTAAAAACCCAAAAATTGTTGCACCAAAGGCAGTTTTTATGGGCATTTTCCAGAAAAACACCCCAAGTGCAAATGCCACCAAAAAGGCAGCCGGCAAGGCTTGCTTTGCAGAGCGGTTTAAAACCGTCATCATAAGCAACGCCACGATAATGGGTAAAAAGGATAAAAAGGCGTACATAAAAAACTCCATTCCGCCGCGGTAGTTTCCGCCCGAAATGGAGCATTCTGTTTGTGTAGTGGCGGCTGCGGCTGATACACTTATTTTGCACAGTCGCAGCATGCATTATGCCTGTTGTTTTAAGTAGGTTTCCAGAATTTCTGCTCCGGATGCAACAAAATCCGCGCAGCGTCCTTTGTCTCCGGTTGCAAGTAAGTCACGGCAAACATAGCCGCCGTGTTTTTCGCTAAATTGTGCAATAAGGTTTTGCACCTTTTCGTAGTAGGGAAGTTTTCCATCCGGGGTGGTGTTGCCTTCAAAAAGTCCCAGCACCATAACCATGCCGCTGACCACGCCGCATACATCCCCCATTCTGCCCACACCGCCGCCAAAAGAGGCAGAAAGCTTTAAAGCCTGGGTGCGAGAGATGCCAAAATCCTCGGCAAAAGCGCAAAACACTGCCTGAGCACAGTTGTAGCCCTGTGAAAATAATTCTTTTGCAAGCGCAGCTTTTTCTGTCATATCCATTCCTCCGTATCAAAGATGCTCGATATAATCTGCCATTTCGTTGAGCCACTGTGCGCCCAAAAGCTCTACAATTCCCTTGTCGCAGGCAGAGGCAACCTCTCGTGACAGAGGTAGCTTTGCAACATTGGGGATGCCGTATTTTTCTGCGATTTTTTCAATATGACTTTCGCCAAAGATGGCGTGCTCACGCATACAGTCGGGGCAGGTAAAGTAAGACATGTTTTCCACAATGCCCAAAACGGGAATGTTCATCATGTCTGCCATTTTTACCGCTTTTTCCACAATCATGGAAACCAGCTGCTGCGGCGAGGTTACTACGATAATGCCGTCAAGCGGCAGGGTCTGGAACACCGTCAGAGGCACATCCCCCGTTCCCGGCGGCATGTCCACAAACATAAAGTCCACATCGCCCCAAATCACATCTGTCCAGAACTGTTTTACGGTGCCCGCGATAACAGGGCCGCGCCAGATGACCGGGTCGGTGGCGTTTTCTAAAAGCAAATTAATGGACATGACCGAAATATCTGTTTTTGTTTTTACAGGCAAAATACCCTCCTCGGTGCCGCTTGCCTGTCCCGTTAAGCCAAACGCTTTGGGGATAGACGGACCTGTGATATCTGCATCTAAAATTGCGGTCTTAAAGCCGTCACGCTGGGTCAGCACTGCCAGCATCGCGGTGACAGAGGATTTGCCAACGCCCCCTTTTCCGCTGACGATGCCAATCACTTTTTTGATGTTTGAAAGGCGGTGAGGCGCCTCGTGAAAGTCTGTTTTTCTGTCGGCACAATCCTTGCCGCAGGTGTCACAATTGTGGGTACATTCGCTCATATTTAAAAAACCTCCGTTTTTTGTTTTTTTCTGATTATAGTATACCACTTTTTTTTGTTCTTGTCCATGCAAAAAAAATAATATTTTTCCAAAAAAGGTTGACAATGGCAAGGGTTTGTGCTATATTGAGTAAAGCACTAAGTGCACATTTTTATATTTTTTTGGGAGGAACATCCAACATGCAGACAGGCAAAGTAAAATGGTTTAACGCACAGAAGGGTTTTGGATTCATCGCTGCTGAAGATGGCACAGATGTATTCGTTCATTTCTCAGCAATTGAGATGGACGGTTTCAAAACACTTGATGAAGGTATGGACGTACAGTTCGAAGTTGTTGACGGTGCAAAAGGCCCTCAGGCAGCAAATGTTACAAGGGTTTAATCTGATCAATTCGGACTTCATATATATTGGCTAGGTTTTATTTTTAGTTTTATATGTGATACTTAAATTCAATGTGACGCATACCATTCGCCCCGTAATCTTGTCGGTTATGGGGCGTTGCGTTTTTAAGGAGCGTTTTTTATGAGCATAATCAAACGGGCAATTGATGCATATGGCTTGGTGCGGGTTAGTTTTATTGACAGCCGCGACATCGTACAGACCGCTTTTGACATTCACAAAACCACCCCTACCGCAACGGCGGCTCTGGGTAGAACACTTACCATGGCGGCGCTGATTGGCAGCGGGATGAAATCGGAGGAGGACACGGTTTCTGTGATTTTAAAAGGGGACGGGCCCCTGCAGTCTATCGTTTGCACCGCAGACGGAAAAGGGAAAGTAAAAGGCTGCGTAGCAAACCCGGATGCCGATTTGCCCCTGAAAAAGAACGGGAAACTGGATGTGGGCGGCGCTTTGGGGCGCGGTACGCTTTCCGTTACCATGGATTTGGGATTAAAAGAGCCATATGTGGGACAAGTACCCTTGGTTACCGGGGAAATTGCCGAGGATTTTACCTATTACTACGCCAAGTCCCAACAGATTCCCACCGCAGTGGCGCTGGGCGTTTTGGTGGACACAGATTATTCTGTTAAGCAGGCAGGCGGCTTGTTTATCCAGCTAATGCCGGGGTGTGATGATGAAACCGCCGCGCTGATTGAAAAAAATGTAGCCGAGCTTGACTCAATCACCAACATGATGGAGGCGGGAGACCATTACGATTTAATCATGGCGCGGGTGTTTTCCGGGCTGTTTTATAAGTATTTAGACGACTGCACATATGAATACCGCTGCGACTGCAGTCGGGAAAAAATTGAGCGGGCGTTGATTTCGCTGGGCGAGCAGGAGCTGCTTTCCATGATGGAGGAGGACCACGGCGCACAGGTGACTTGCCGGTTTTGTCCCCAGGTGTATCAGTTTTCCGAGTTTGAGCTGGACGCGCTTCTGAAAAAAGCAAAAAAATAAAAGTTTTTCTTGACAAGCAGAAAAAAATCGTGTATAATAGCTTTTGTTGACTGATTTGTGTCAACAAAATGGGCGCTTAGCTCAGCTGGGAGAGCATCTGCCTTACAAGCAGAGGGTCACAGGTTCGAGCCCTGTAGCGCCCACCACTTCGGAACAAGTTTTACTTGTTCCGATTTTTTATGTATAAACAGGATTGCAAAAAGACGAAAGGCAGGGATGTATTGTGGCAAGGTTTGAAAAGAATTTATCCGAGGGCAGCGTAGTAAAACAGCTGATTTTATTTTCTCTGCCCGTTTTGATTTCCAATATTATTCAGTCCCTTTACAGTACGGTTGATATGCTGGTAGTAGGGCAGTTTGCAGGAGAGGTTTCTATGTCCGGCGTGAATATCGGCGGGCAGGTATCTTTTTTGATTACCAACATGGTGTTCGGGCTTTCAGTAGGCGCGACGGTGCTCATCGGGCAGTATAAGGGCGCAGACGACAGAAAGTCCATGCACGAGGTGATTGCCACGCTTTTTGTGTCGCTTTTTGTGGCAGCGGTGGCCATCACACTTTTGATGCTTGTGCTCCAAGAGCCGCTGCTTCGTTTGATTAAAACGCCCGCAGAATCGTTTTCCGAGGCGCGTTCATACTTTTTCATCAGCATGCTGGGCACGATTTTTATTTTCGGTTATAATGCGCTTAGTGCCATTATGCGCGGACTGGGCGACAGCCGCAATCCGTTGATTTTTGTGGCAATTGCCTGCGGGTGTAACATCGTTTTAGACCTTTTGTTTGTGGCAGTGTTTCATATGGGGGCTGCCGGCGCAGCGTGGGCAACCATTATTTCCCAGGCGGTGAGCATGCTGCTTTGTATCTGGTACCTAAAGCGGAACGACTTTATTTTTGATTTTAGTTTCAATTCCTTCCGCGGTGCTACGAAAGAACAACTAAAGCTGATTTTAAAGGTGGGGATTCCTACCTCTGTGCAGAATGTTGCCACCAGTGCTTCGTTTCTGTTTTTAACCGCGTTGGTAAATTCCCTGGGCGTCATGGCGTCTGCTGCCGTGGGTGCTGTGGGAAAATTAAACGGCTTTGCCATTTTACCCGGCGTTGCCATGAGTACCTCGGTTTCTGCTATGAGTGCGCAAAACATTGGCGCAAAGCGATATGACCGCGCGGCAAAAACCATGCTGGTAGGGATGGCGGTTGCAACAGGCATCAGTCTTTTGATATTCTTTTTGGTGGGCGCGTTCCCTGCGCAGTGCATGCGTTTGTTTGGCTCAAACCCGGAATTTATCCAAAACGGCATTGATTATATCAAGGCGTTTAAGTATGATTATCTGGTTGCGCCCCTTTGTTTTTGTTTTAACGGCTTGTTTATCGGCTCGGGGCACACCACCTTTTCACTGGTAAACGGCATGATGTCGTCCCTTTTGTTCCGTATTCCTGCGTCCTACATTTTTGGTATTACCATGGGACTGGGGCTGACGGGTGTGGGGCTTGGCGCTCCCATTGCCTCTTTGGCGGCGCTTGTGTTTGGGTTTGTCTTCTTCCTGACAGGAAAATGGAAAACCATGGTGATTCATAAAATTGAAAACTAAAAAAGAGCTGCGGGACTTTCCGCAGCTCTTTTTAATTGGAAATGGAATTTAAAAAAAAAGGGAATAAGAAAAAACCTCATTCAAAGAATGAGGTTTTTTTGGAGGCGCCACCCAGATTTGAACTGGGGAATCAGGGTGTTGCAGACCCATGCCTTACCACTTGGCTATGGCGCCAGATATGGAGCGGAAGACGAGATTCGAACTCGCGACGTTCACCTTGGCAAGGTGACGCTCTACCACTGAGCCACTCCCGCACAGCGTTTTTTAAAAACGCAGGTGTCACTGATTTTGGTGCCTCCGGACGGAATCGAACCATCGACACAGGGATTTTCAGTCCCTTGCTCTACCGACTGAGCTACAGAGGCGTGATTGGCGACTCGGATGGGGCTCGAACCCACGACCTCCAGCGTGACAGGCTGGCATTCTAACCAACTGAACTACCGAGCCATAGAAAGACAATTTGGTGGGCGCTACAGGGCTCGAACCTGTGACCCTCTGCTTGTAAGGCAGATGCTCTCCCAGCTGAGCTAAGCGCCCAAACTGTCTTGTCATCTCAGCGACAAAAAATATTATACTATATGTTTTTTTATTTGTCAAGCATTTTTTTATTTATTTTTTTATGTCTAAAAGTTTCCTTGACAAAAATCATATTTTTCGGTATAATATGAGAGTAATTCTCAAATTCAGGAGGACGCCATGAAAGAAGCAAACGGATACCAAACCAAGCAAAAACAAGTGGTTTATGCTTTTTTTGCCGAAAATCCCCTTTGCCAATTTTCCGCCAAAGAAGTAGCAAACCAACTAAAGCAGAAGGCAAAAATTGGGGAAAGCACCGTTTATCGACTGATAAAAAAGCTGACAGAGGACGGGGAAATCCGTCGTTTCCACGGCAAAAACGGAAAAGCAGTTGTGTACCAGTTTGCCGGAAAAAGCGCACATTGTGATGCCCATTTTCATTTAAAATGCAGCGATTGCGGCCAGCTGTTCCATTTAGATTGTGCGCTTATGAAGGATTTTGAGGCACATATGGACAGCCACCACGGCTTTTTTATTGACCATACAAAAACTGTAATTTACGGCACCTGCGAAAGCTGCCACGAAAAAAAGGAGCACGACCATGATCACAGTATTTAAAAAAATGACGGCTTATTTTTTGCCTGTGCTTCTTTGCGCACTGCTTGCAGGTTGCGCTGCAATCCCCCAAAAGACTGCAGATAAGCACGAAAAAATCCGCATTATCACCACGAGCTTTCCGCCCTATGATTTTGCCCGCCAGCTTGCAGGGGACATGGCAGAAGTGACCATGCTGCTAGCTCCGGGACAGGAAAGTCACACCTATGAGCCCACCCCGCAGGATATGGTACAGCTGCAACAAGCCGATTTATTCATTATGGGCGGCGGAAAATCGGACGAGTGGGCAAAAAAATTAGCAAAGTCTGCAAATTTAGGCGTGGAAAACACCCTTTCCATGATGGACAATTTTCCTGTCCTGCCCGAAACCTACCACGCCCACGAAACAGATGACCACAGCGAAAACTTTGCCTATGACGAGCATGTGTGGACATCGCCGGCAGGCGCCATGGAAATCTGCAAAAAAATTGCGGACGCCCTTTGCGCGCTTTCTCCCGAAAATTCTGAATTTTTTCTAAAAAATTTAGAAGAATATTTAAAAAAATTAGAATTGCTTGACAACAAATTTTGGTATGTGGTGGAAAATAGCCCCAGAAAAACACTGATTTTTGGCGACCGCTTCCCTTTCCGCTATTTTGCCCAGCGCTACGGACTTTCATACTACGCTGCCTTCCCGGGATGCGCCCAGGAGACAGAGCCGGTTGCCTCCACCATGAAATTTTTAATTGACAAGGTAAACCAGGAAAAAATCCCCGTAGTGCTGCACATTGAGCTTTCCAACCGCAAAGTGGCAGACACGATTTGCGAAGCAACGGGCGCAAAACCCATGCTGTTTCACGCCTGTCACGGCGTCACAAAAGAAGAGCTTGCCGCAGGGGCAACCTATATTTCCCTGATGGAGCAAAATGTGGAAGTTTTAAAGGAGGCGCTTTCATGAATCCATTGTTAATTTGCGAAAATTTAAGCGCATCTTACGGCGCCAACCGGGTGTTTGAAAATCTTTCGTTTTCTGTAAACAACGGAGAGATTTTAAGCATTTTGGGAGAAAACGGCGTAGGAAAATCCACGCTTTTAAAGTGCCTTTTGGGACTAAAAAAACAAGACAGTGGCAAAATTACCACCCTTGATTTTTCACAAAACCAGGTAGGATATTTGCCGCAACAAGCAGCAACCAAGCAGGACTTTCCCGCTTCTGTGTTTGAGGTGGTGCTGTCCGGATGTCTGCATCATAAGGGCGCGCGCCCCTTTTACAGCAAACGGGAAAAAGATTTGGCGCATGAAAATCTGGCGCGTATGGAAATTTTGGATTTAAGGAAAAAAAGCTTTCAAACACTTTCTGGCGGGCAGCGGCAACGGGTGCTTTTAGCGCGGGCACTTTGCTGTGCCAAACGCCTTTTGATTTTAGACGAGCCAACAGCAGGATTAGACCCCGTTGCAGCCTCTGAATTATATGCTCTTTTAAAAACCTTATCGCAGGACATGGGCATTGTGATGGTATCACACGACACCCCGGGGGCAATTTCTGTAAGCCAACGAATTTTGCATCTTGCTCATTATCCCGAAGAATCCTTTTTTGGCACAACAGAGGACTATTTAAAAAGCGAATTCTTTCACAAAACGGAAGGGAGGCACGGACAATGATAGACCAGATATTTACACTTTTGTCCTACCCCTTTTTAAGCCGCGCGCTGCTTTGCGGCACATTGGTATCTGTCTGCGCCGCGCTCTTGGGCGTAAGCCTTGTGCTAAAGCGCTATTCCATGATTGGTGACGGTTTGTCTCATGTGGGCTTTGGCGCACTGGCACTGGCAAGTGTGCTGGGATTTTCCCCGCTGCCCGTTGCCATTCCTTTGGTGGTGGTTGCCGCCATTGTTCTGCTCCGCCTTGGCGAAACAGGAAAAATAAAAGGAGATGCCGCAACTGCGTTCATCTCCACCGGTTCACTGGCTTTGGGGGTTTTGCTGATTTCTCTCTCCCGCGGTGCCAACACCGACTTATTAAATTACATGTTTGGCAGCATTCTTGCCATGGAAACAAGCGATGTAATCATCAGCGTTGTTCTTTGTCTGCTGGTTTCCACATTGTATATCTTTTTTTATCACAAAATTTTTTCCATCACTTTTGATGAAACCTTTGCAAAGGCAACGGGCACAAACGCCACCGCATACAACACCATTCTTGCGGCGCTTACTGCCGTTACCATCGTTTTGGGCATGCGCATGATGGGGGCACTTTTAATTTCTGCCCTGGTCATCTTTCCTGCTCTGTCTGCCATGCGGCTATGTCGCTCTTTTGCCGGCGTCACTGTGTGCGCTGTTATTTTGTCGGTGATATGCTTCTTTACCGGGCTTGCCCTTTCTTACCTACTTTCTGCACCCACAGGCGCAACCGTGGTTGCGGTGCATATTTTGGCGTATATTTTGTGTGCCCTGTTTGGCGCAGTGCGGGACCGCGTCAGTCGCGGATAAGCACAAAGGACGCCATGGCAGCAATGCCTACCTTTAGACAAGCCTCATCAATTTCAAAATTCTGACTGTGAAGCGGCATGGTGATGCCGCTTTTTTCGTTGCCGGAACCAAGGTAGAAATAAACCGACGGCACTTCCTTTGCAAAATA
>JAZPYM010000021.1:0-3478 GCA_045544215.1 Congzhengia sp. | reverse complement strand
TGCGTTCTTTGCGTATTCTTCTTTCAGATAGAAGCCGGTCTTATTTGCCCTTGCCGCAATCTGATTCATACTGTTTCCGATCGCCTGCAGCTGACGGATCATACCGTAATAATCCGCCGGAGGCAGTTCCTTCGGTACATATCCTTGGATCAGAAACCGCAGGTATGCAGCGATGGACAGTCCGCATTTCTTAGCATTTCTTTTGAGAAGTTCGTGTTCCTCGTCGTTGACACGGAACAGAATCTGGATGTTTCGTTTTAACATTGTTTTCCTCCTAATTGTTTTCGTTTGGTGGCGTGCTTGAATGGGGTTCAAGAGGCCGGGAGTTCAAGTCTCCCCACTCAGACCAAAAAAGACATTTTTCGACAAAGAAGAATGTCTTTTTTTATTGACATTTTACTTTAGTAAAAATTTCTCTATGGTACGACTCTCCCCAAAAAAGCACATCCATCAGGATGTGCTTTTTTGTTTAATTTTCTGCGTGTAACTCCTTGTTTTTCATTTTTTTATATTTGTATGGGGTGCATCCATATGTTTTTTTGAATTGCAGATAAAAATAGCTTTCAGAAGGAAAATTTATAAACTCAACAATCTCGGATATTGTTTTGTCAGTGTGACGCAGGAGATGACAAGCTGCATTTAACCTTTTTTCTCTCAAAAGAGTTGAAAGTGTTTTGTTGTAAGTTTTTGCAATGATTCTTGATGTTTGTTTTGTGCTCAAGTGGAGATAATCTGCAACAGTTTTTAAATTGATGTCATTTTGAAAGGAACTTATAAGCATTTTATCAATTTTTAAAATGTAGCTTTCGTTTGTTGACGGAACTACATCGTTTTGCTTATGGGAATTGAGTGCATACATTTTATAGAAAATAAGCTTTAAAACTGCAATCGCGATTTCTTCACTCATTGAATTTTTTGATACAAGTATGTTTAATAATTCTTGTAAGCACGCCATAATGTAGGAATCTGTTTTTAATTTCTTTGGAGAGTCAGAACTACCCAAGTTTTTTAAGAAATCTGCAAAATTGCTGTTTTTTTCTTCGTCGTATGTAAACGAAAAAAGAATACGATAACCTTTTTGCCTTATAGATAGATGACTGAATTTTGGAGGAATGCTCAAAATACAGTTTTTGTATTCAAAAATATTGTCGTCCGTTAAAAGCGTAATCGGGCTTTCCTCTACAAAAAATAGTTCGTGCGCCATATGGTAGTGTTGATATTTGATATAAGATATTGTGTCAGGTTCGTTGGGGAATCTGTGGTTATGGAATGAATTGTCAAGGTCTACAGTTATAGTGACACTATTCATTTTAAATCTGTATTGTTTGGTTTCGATGTTCATAAGTATAAAAAACCTCCATATCATCCTAAATTTATTATAGCATATCCAAATAGAATAATCAACAAAAACTGCAAAAAAAGGACACTGATACCAAAAAATATTCTCTCAGTACATTACTAATTCCATTGCCTTATGGTAGAATAAATATAGGTACATATATATTAAAAACTATTTAAGAAAGGTTATGAGAAAAATGAAATTTACGAATGGATTTTACACAGCATTGGGAACACCTCTTGATGAAAACGGAAATTTAGTGGAGGCATCATTACGGAAACACATAAATCAACAGATTGAAGCTGGAGCTTCGGGACTCCTTCTCATGGGAAGCATGGGCATTGAAGCATATATTAAGAATGCAGCATATGCAGAAATTGTACGGGTTGCTGCAGATGAAGTTAACGGAAGACTGCCGCTTTTTGTGGGCATTATGGATACTTCTATCGTAAAAGTAAAAGAAAAAATTGATTTGATTGGTGATGCGCCGATTGACGGTGTTGTGCTCACAAATCCATATTATGCTATTGTAGACAATGATCAGATGGTAAACTGGCACAGTAAGATAGCAGATATCTCTCCATATCCGCTGTATCTTTATGACCTTGCGGTAGTTACAAAATCTAAGATCACACTTCCTGTAGTTGACAAACTTATCACGCATCCTAACATCAAAGGTATTAAAACTGCTGACTGGGAAATGATTCAGGCGATCGGCAGAAAATATCCGGATGTTGAATTTGATTGTTTCTACAGTGGACTTGATAGTTTTGACTATGCCAATATGATGGATATTAAAAAGAATCTTGATGGTATGTTCTCGTGCACACCGAATAATGGCAAAAAAATGTTTGAATGTCTTAAAAAAGAAGATTTTGTGGGTGCAAGAAAATATCTTGACAACATTTTGCATCTCAGAAACACAATGATTCAGCAGGGCCTTATGATGTCGTTTACATACTGCATGAATCAGCTTGGTTGCGAAGGTAATTTCCATCAGGATTACTGTCTGCCTATCAGTGAACAGTCAAAAGTAATTCTTCGTGAAACAATGCAGAATATAGGCGAGCTTTGATAAGATCGAAAAATGAATAAAATCAGGGTTTAATATAAACAGGAGGAAATACCATGATTTCTTGTACGGAGTTTATACCGGCTTACAGTGAGCTATTTACATACCTTGAAAACAAATATGGAAGAGATGAAGTTGACCGTTTTTGGGATTATCTGTTTAAACCGGACGGCAAAGGAATTCCTCTTATTAATCATATCAAAAAAAGTGGTATAAGAGGTTGTTTCACTTATTGGAAAGAGAGCTTAAATGAGGAAGCGGCTGATTTTACAATGTATTTGAATGAGAAAAGGGGCTATTTTCTCATCGAAATGCATTCCTGCCCGTCAAAAGGACGCTTGTTGAGATTAAAAGATGAGATCGGAATTGTTCCATACCATGACTATTGTTTACATTGCGATAGCTATCGTGCGGCAGTAGAACAATGCGGATTAAAATATATCTATAATTTCAATGGTATGGACAAGGCATCGTGTTCCATTCTTATTTACAATCCGGATGTATTTGACGGACGGGTTATTGTAGATGAAGATACTGAAATTATGGACCGCAAAGCGTCAGACAATGAATATTTCCATAAAGATTTTCACAGCAGTATGAATATGGGGATTGAATATATTGGTTCAAAATATGGAATGACAGATGTCAGTGAATATCTTGTAATGTATACAGAAGATGTTTACAAAACAGAAATTGAAAACATCAAGAAAAACGGACTGTGTGCGATAAAAGACAAGATTCAGGATACATACATAAAGGAAAAGGCAGAAGATGCAGTTTCTTTTGAATTAACCGAAAACAAATTGTGTGTATCAGTAAAATATTGTCCTGCTGTTCGGCATTTAAAAGCAACGGGAAGAAAAGTATCTGATTGGTACAGATATACCACTGAAATTGTTATGGAGGAGCTTGCTAAAGCGGGTGGATTTACATTTCAAATGAAGTCATACGATGAAGAAACAGGTTCTTGTGAATATGCTTTTACAAAATAAGATGCAAAAAAGGGAGCGTGCACTTTAAATGTATCTTGCAATTGATTTGGGCACAACAGGTTGCAGAAGTATTAT
>JAZPYM010000020.1:0-24345 GCA_045544215.1 Congzhengia sp. | reverse complement strand
TATTTCTCCATTCCGCAGTCATATGCATTTTTTGATACAACCTCATCATAGTACATCGTGCCATAAAGTCTGTATCCGCCTGCAAAATTGTAGGCATCAAAACCGTTTTGCATAAGTATTCTTGTCGCAAGATAGCTCCTTAAACCGCTCTGGCACATCACATATACAGGTTTTGATTTATCGAGTTCTGTAAGTCTTTCACGCAGTTCATCAACTGGAATATTGATAAAGCCCTCTGCATGACCGCGCATATATTCATAAACGGTTCTTGTATCTAAAAGCGTGACATCATCTCTTTTTTGAAGAAGAGGAATATCCTCATAATAGAACTGACCTACAATGCCATTTTTCATATTTTCAATGATAAAGCCTGCCATATTCACAGGGTCTTTTGCCGAAGAATATGGCGGTGCATAGGAAAGCTCAAGGTCTTTTAGCTTGTCCGCTGTAAGTCCCGCAAAAATTGCAGTGGCAATTACATCAATTCTTTTTTCAACACCCTCATAACCTACCGCTTGTGCGCCGAGGATTTTATATGTTTCCTTTTCAAATATAACCTTTAAAGTCATAACTGTTGCACCTGGATAGTATCCTGCATGCGAAAGGGGCGAAAGAATCACTTTTTCATAAGCAATATTGCTTAATTTAAGCTGAGTTTCAGTCATTCCTGTTGATGCAACTGTCATATCAAAGAGCTTAATAACAGATGCACCTTGCGTGCCCTTATAAGTGCTGTTAATTCCGCAAATATTATCTGCCGCAATTCTCCCTTGCTTATTGGCAGGGCCTGCTAATGTTATAACTGCCTTATCTTTTAAAATAAAGTTTTCTATCTCGACCGCATCACCCACTGCATAAATATCCTTATCCGAGGTTTGCATATTGTCAGAAACTGCAATTGCTCCCTTTACGCCCAAAGCAAGACCTGCATCCTTTGCAAGCGTGTTTTCAGGCGAAACACCGACAGATACAACAACCATATCAGCAGGTATCTCCTTACAATCGGTAACAACCAGATTATTCTCAATACTTTTCACATTGGAATTTAAAAGAATATCAATGCCCTTTGACCTTAAATTTGTGTGAATAAAGGACGCAATGTCAGAATCTACTGTGTTTAAAAGGTGATCGCCTTTTTGAATGACAGTAACATCAATCCTGCGGTTTTTAAGATTTTCCGCCATCTCAAGTCCTATAAAGCCACCGCCGATGATAACCGCTGTTTTAATTGGATTGTTGTCTGTAAACTCACGGATTTTAAGTGTATCCTCCACTGTGCGAAGCGTGAAAATGCTACTGCAATCACCCTTGCAAAAATTAGGCATAACAGGCTTTGCACCTGGAGATAAAATGAGTTTATCGTAGCTTTCTTCAAACAATTTTCCAGCATTCTTATCCAAAACCGTAACAGTTTTTCTTTCGCGATTTATTTTAGTTACCTCATGGAGAGTTCTTACATCAATTTTAAATCTCGACCAAAATCCTTCGGGAGTCTGCAAAAACAAATCTTCTTTGTCAGAGATTTCTCCTCCAATATAGTAAGGGAGTCCGCAATTTGCATAGGAAACATATCCGCTTCGCTCAAAAATGATTATCTCTGCATTTTCATCAAGTCTTCTGATTCTTGCCGCGGCTGTTGCTCCGCCTGCAACTCCTCCAACAATAACAACCTTCATTTCTACACCTCCGTTATTTCCTTTAATGCCTTTTTAAACCGGAATGTAAACAGTATTGCCGTAAATGTAACTGCAATAATATCTGCAACAGGCTCTGCCATATATACCGCTTTTGTTTTGTCTGCCAAAAGGCTTGGCATAATATAAATCAGCGGAAGGAGCAATACGAATTTGCGCACAACTGCAACCACAATGGAGTTTGCCGCTTTGCCAAGTGATGTAAATGTCATCTGGCAGGCAATCTGAATTCCAAAGAGTCCAAGTCCGCCAAGATAAATTCTCAGCATCGGAGCTGCAAACTGCGCAAGAGTACTATCTGATGTAAATATCTTAACAAAAACACCGGGTGCTATCATAACCGCCGCCCAGAGTACTATAGAATATGTTAAACAAGTGATTAAAAGCAGACGGAATGTTTTCTTAACTCTGCCCGCATTTTTAGCACCAAAATTGTAGCTTGTAATAGGCTGAGCACCTTGTGCAATTCCTTGCAGAGGTAACATTGCAAACTGCATAACGCTTGTCATAATGGTCATAGCACCCACAGCAATATCTCCGCCGTATTTAAGGAGAGAAGAATTAAAGCAAACGGAAATCACACTTTCGCTCGACTGCATTACAAACGCCGCTGTTCCGAGTGCTATGCAAGGCAGAATGATATCTGCCCGAAGTTTTAAGTTTTCTTTCTTTAGTTTGAGGAGTGTCTTCTTCCCGCAAAGGAAAGAGATAATCCATACACAGGAAAGCATCTGCGAAATGATAGTTGCAAGCGCCGCACCTTTTACACCCATTTGGAATCTAAAAATAAATATGGGGTCAAGCACAATATTACACACCGCACCGATAATTACCGAAATCATTGATATAGTGGTAAAGCCTTGCGCTGTGATAAATGTGTTCATACCCAAGGTCATCTGCACAAACAGAGTTCCGATGGCATATATACTCATATAATCGGTTGCATAGCCGATTGTGTTTTCACTTGCACCAAAAGCAAGGAGCAAGTCCTTGTTCCATATAAGCAAAACTGCGGTCAGGATAACCGACACAACAATCTGCAGACTAAAGCAGTTGCCAAGTGTCTTTTCAGCAGATTCATTATCCTTTTCGCCCATAAATATAGAGGCTCTCGGTGCACCGCCTGAGCTTACTAACGCAGCAAACGCTGAAACAAGCATGATAATTGGCATACAAACGCCAACACCCGTAAGTGCCAAACTGCCATCACCAGGCATATGACCTATGTATATACGGTCAACTATATTGTAAAGCATATTGATAAGCTGTGCCACAACCGTTGGAATAGACAGTCTGAACAAAAGCTTACCGATAGGCTCTGTCGCTAAAAATTCCTTTTTGTCGTTCATTTAATATAACACCTTATTTTCGTATATAATTCATCCAAACAACATCGTCGTATCGCTTGATTTCTTTTAATTTAAATTCGGATAATGTGCTGTCCATAAATAATAGTTTATCATCAGCATCTGCAACAATCGGTGCGACAACAAGACTAAGCTCGTCAATCACATCTGCTCGCTGAAAATAACCGTTTACAATACTTCCACCCTCTAAAAGAATAGAGTTTATACCCATAAGGGTTTTAAGCTTTTCAAGAGCGATTTTGACATCAATTTCTTTTTCGCCTGCAAAGATATATGGAATCTCCATACTTTGAAGATATTCCAAATAACGCCCATCAACCTGCTCGGTCAACACTTCGATTATCTGTGCATCGCCATAACCGGGGTCTTCGTCAATTATTTTATTACTTTTCCAACCAAGCTTGCCTTTGGGATCAAAGCTTACTGCATAGAATCCCGATAGATTATCAGGAATAAAATCATTTTTATTATCAATAGGCTCGTACCTTGTCAAATCAGGATACCAATCACCTGTGAAACTGCTTTCCATAGTCACACGACCGCAAATAAACCCATTTGCACCGTTTTTGTTATACTCACGATTTAACTCATAATAAATATCCGTAGCCTTTTCACATTCTGGTCGGGACAAAAATTCTCCCGTAACCTTTCCGTCTATCGATGTCACCATATGACAGATTATGTGCGGTCTGTTCATCAAATCACCTCTGCATCAATTATACTACATCCTCTTAAAATTTTCAAGAACGCCAAAACAATCCATAATTTTTTCTAACATTTTTCTAGCACTTTTCTAGCGAAAACCTAAAAAAGCTATCTAAAAGTGGCAATACGAAATTTTAGAGAACAGCAAAGGCTTTGAAGGTTTTTAAGCCCTCAAAGCCTTGATTTTATGCGGTTTTTATCGCTTTTTAAGTTCCTTTAACTTCCGCTTATTTCGTCTATCTAAAAAGACTGTATAGGAGCTCGAAATGCGGTAGGTCGGTAATACTGGCACCAGAGTTCAAATCTCTGCATCTTCGCCACGGCGGAGCAAAGTTCGCTTTGCTCCGTTTTTCTTTGCCCCAAAAAACATCCGTCCGCTTTCTTGCTCCTTCTAATGAATTAAATTCTAAGAATCGCACAAAAATAAAAGCCGTTAAGCATATTACTTAACGACTTTTATCCTGAATAATTTCATTACACTTACACTTCAATTTAACAGATCAAATAAACTATTAACTAAAAAATTAAAGTTCAATTCTTGTTAACATCACCTTATATTGTCCTTGTTCAGCAAACCAGTGTGACATCAACGCGGTATTTTCATTAAGAAGTATTGCGCCAGGCTGACCAAATTTAAGAAATGCAAAAATTTCTGCAAATTTTTTGTCTCCCAAAACCGGTGTTTCAGGCTCCCAAATAATTTCCTGATCTACAACATTCCACTTCTTTTCAGAAAAATCTATTATATACCCATAAATACCAGGTCTGTCTGTATCTCTTCTTACTGCGTGTACTGCCAAAAGGCGTTCGCCTCCAATTGCACAAACGGATGACGCCTGACCAAAAATGCCGGTGCTTTCAGGCTTGCTCCAAGTTGCTCCCCCATCAGTAGAAAAGGTATAATGATTTGCCATGCGTTCGCCCGTGTCTACATTTTCATTCCATGCAATACAAACAACCGTACCCGACTCAAGTTGGCACATCCTTTGCTCATAGCATAAAACATTTTTCTCCGGAAACTCCATACAAACACTATCATCATTCCATGTTTTTCCACAATCAAAAGATCGAAGCGCCCTACCACAATGTTCTCCTGTCATATTACCTTCCCAATCGGGAAAACCTGTTACGGGCGTAATCAGGCTGCCGTCTTCTAAAACAACAACAGGTGCGGATGCTTCTATATGTGGTCCCCAGGCACACTCTATGGTGTTTAGCTTACTCCATGTTTTTCCGTTGTCGTCAGATATAGAGCAGAAAACAAAATCGTCAAGTACGCCTCCGGTCTGCGGATTGCCTATCGGTTTGCTTGGGTCGTTCCGGATAAATGCATATCCAAGTGCAAGCAAGCGCCCGTCAGGCAAACATACAATCTTGCTATAATCGGAGAAAGTTTTATCGTATTGACTCTTATCATACATCGGATAAGGCTCGCTCCATGTTTTTCCTTCATCCTTACTAAACGAAATATAACTTGTTTGGTCAACACTTTCAAAAGCTTCGCCAATTACATACACTGCTGCCAAATTACCATTTGCGCATTTGCACAGACAAGGAAATGCTCCATGTCTACTGCAAAGCTGTGGTACCGGATTGTCAAAAACCAAATTATGTTCTATAATTTTCATAACTTTCCTCGCTTTTATTTTTGGTAAGTTTATATGAATTGTTTGTTACCTACTTCTCTTTTACAAAATTTGCTCCATCCAAATTTTTCGCGGAATAAGTCCCATTTTTCATAGAGCATAAAGCGCCATAGAAAAATTTTATGGCGTTTTAATATTTCTTAATAATTTTCAGCACTTACTTCAAAATAGCTTTGAGGATGTACACAGGTGGGGCAAACTTCCGGTGCTTTTGTACCAACAACAATGTGTCCACAATTTCTGCATTCCCAAACCTGAACTGTGCTTTTTTCAAAAACTGCTTTAGTTTCTACATTTTTAAGAAGCGCTCTGTATCTTTCTTCATGGCGCTTTTCAATTGCTGCAACAAGACGAAACTTCTGTGCAAGTTCAACAAATCCCTCTTCCTCTGCAGTTTTTGCAAAGCCGTCATACATATCGGTCCATTCATAGTTTTCTCCTTCAGCGGCGTGAAGAAGATTTTCTGCGGTATCACCAATACCAGAAAGCTCCTTAAACCACATTTTAGCATGTTCTTTTTCATTATCAGCGGTTTTCTGGAACAACGCTGCAATTTGCTCATAACCTTCTTTTTTTGCTTTTGAAGCAAAATACGTGTACTTATTTCTTGCTTGAGACTCTCCGGCAAAAGCCGCTTCTAAATTTTTTTCTGTTTTTGTGCCAGCATACTTATTCATATTATGTCACTCCTTAAAATTATTAATTACAAAACTGCAAAAACATATGCTTAAAAAATCATAAAAAGTACTTATCCTTTTAAAAATCTGGACAGAAATTCCTTGGTTTCAGGCATCTGCGGATTTCCAAAAATTTCTTCAGGCAGACCTTCCTCACATATAACGCCCTGATTCATGAAAACAACATGGTTTGCTACATCCCTTGCAAACGCCATTTCATGCGTAACAACTAACATTGTGAGCCCCTCATTTGCAAGACGACGGATAACCTCTAATACCTCTCCCACCATCTGTGGGTCAAGTGCTGAAGTTGGCTCATCAAAAAGAATCACATCCGGTTTCATGGCAAGCGCTCTTGCAATCGCAACTCTTTGTTTCTGTCCACCGGACAACTGTTTTGGTTTTGCATGGATGTAAGGAAGCATTCCAACCTTTTCAAGATATATCATTGCTTCCCGTTTTGCCGTTTCTTTATCAACCTTTAAAACTCTTCTTAAACCAATTGTGCAATTTTTTAAAACAGTCATGTTTTCAAACAAGTTGAAATTTTGAAACACCATACCCACTTTTGCACGATATGCAGGTATATTTTTCGTTTCAAGAATGTTTTGGTCGTTATAGATAATTTCTCCTCCGGTAGGCTCCTCTAACAAATTAATGCATCGAAGCATGGTTGACTTTCCTGATCCGGAGGCACCAATGATACAGGTAACATCTCCTGTATTCACTGAAAAATTGATGTCCTTTAAAACCTCATTTTTTCCAAAAGATTTTTTCAATCCCCGAATGGTTATGATTTTGCTCATGACGGCACCTCCTCTGTAGATGATTGGTGCAGTTGATATGTGGATGGACCATCAAGACGCTGTTCTAAATACATCAAAATTCTTGTGATGGTAAAGGTTAATACAAAATAAATCACACATGCAACAACATAGGTCTCAAAAATTTCCCAGTTCATTTTGGAAATTTTAGCAGTAAAGAAAAACAGCTCTGTTACACCAATCACATTCAGGACAGAGGTGTCCTTAATATTAATTACAAATTCGTTGCTGATAGCAGGCAAAATGTTCCTGATTGCCTGTGGAATCACAACAAACAGCATGGCTTGAAAATGGTTCATACCAATAGAATAGGAGCCCTCAAACTGCCCTTTATCAATAGAGATAATACCTCCCCTGACAATTTCCGCCATGTATGCGCCTGTATTAATAGATACAATGAAAATACCTGCAGGAATAAGCGGCAGCGTTTGTCCGTTATTCATAAAGGCATAGCCCCAGAAAATTACCATGGATTGCACCATCATTGGCGTACCGCGAAACACTTCAACATAAACACTTATAATGGCATTCACAATCTTAAGCAATACGCGAAGCACTGCATTTTTGGGTTTTGGAATGGTCCTGATCACACCGGTAATAAGACCAATTAATAGTCCAATGATCGTACCGGTTAATGCAATCAGCATTGTATATCCAATACCCTTCAGAAAAAATCCTCTGTATTCAATTAGGATATTTACGACTTCTTTCAGAAAATTTATCATCTTATCTTTTTCTCTTTTCTACCAGTTCTTATTCTTCAACAGGGGAAATTTTTACCATATTCTCCATCAATTCACGCTGTGCATCTTCTGAAAAAGTATCAAGATATTTGTTGATTTCAGCTAAAAGCGCAGAACCTTTTTTCACACCAACTGCAATACTGGAATCTTCGACAGGAATGGTAAATCCGGTTTCATTGTTTACAAAGGGAACATAAGAGTACAAAGAGCCCTCTGTGCAAACAGCCATAGCTGTAGGTTCTTCGGAAATATAACCATCAATTGTGCCGGCATCAAGCGCAATAAGCATTGTTGTAAAATCAGAAAGTTCCTTTACTTCTGCTTTTGTTTGAGATGCAAGTGCTTCAAGATGAGAGGTTCCGGATTGCGCAGCAATTTTCTTGCCGGCAAGGTCTGCAATAGATGCAACACCGTTTAAAGCATCATTCTTTGTGATTGCAACAAGGTTTGACACATAATAAAGGGAAGAAAAATCAATTTTTTCTTTTCTTTCGTCTGTCGGGCTCATACCAGCTACAATCATATCAAGATTTCCGGACTGAACTGCAGGAATAAGGCTATCCCATTCATAAGCATAAATTTCAAGTTTTTTGCCCATAGACTCTGCAATTTTCTTTGCAACCTGAACATCATAACCGTTGGTATACATGTTGTCTACATTCTGAATCGGCACTGCACCATTTGAATCATCGGTCTGAGACCAGTTGTAAGGTGCATAGTTACACTCCATACCAACTTTTAAAACATCCTCTGCATTTTGTGTTTCGTTGTTTGCACCGCAAGCAACAAATGCAAGCGATAAAATAACCACCATGAGTAAAGCGATCATTTTTTTCATTTTACTTTCTTCCTTTCGTATTGAATATTTTTAAAATGTGTACAAAAAAACTGCAATCATCAGATAGAATGAGAGCAGCTACAAAACAGTTATCTACGATAGCGCTCCACAATTGTGACAGTACATAACATGTTTTGTTATGTACCAACATATATATTTGGGCAATATATACATTTCGGCGGAATTTCCTTTCATAACGCTCTGATGCCCATCATAAAACATTACTACTCTTAAAGTCCGCACCTCTATCATCAACATTCAGTTTTTAAAACATACATTTGTTATTTACATTATTACACTAAATCGACAAAATGTCAATCATTTACACAAACTTTTTTAAAATAAAACAATAAAATGGACCATCATGTTACGATGGTCCATTCAAAATACAGTTTATTTTACTTATACGCCTAATTTTGCGCGACGATATGCTTCCTCTTCTGTGCATCCGTTTTCAACCACATGTCCCGGAAGCGGAACAAGCTTTTCATGAATTGCATCAATAATCCAGCTGGCTTGCGGGAAGAAGAATTCATCAAATTCAAACGGAGGTGTAATCCAGTTGCGTGCACCAACCACAACAGGAGGCGCATCTAAATCATCAAAGCAAAGCTCTGTAATGTTTTTCGCAACATCATTCATAAACGATCCGCGGGTACAAGCATCAGACACCAAAACAACGCGACCTGTCTTTTTAACAGATTCAACAATCTTGGTATAGTCAAGCGGAACGAGAGAATGAAGGTTGATAACATCTGCTTCCATACCATATTTCTCGCTCAATTGCTTTGCTGCATCCACAGCACGATATAATGCAGCACCGATGGTTAAAATTGTAACATCCTTTCCATTGCGAACCTTGTTTACATCACCAAATTCAATCTCATAACGTTCGCTAGGAACGCCACCCTCATGGAACTGCTCTCCCACATCATAAATTCTTTGACTTTCAAAGAATACAACAGGGTCTGTACCCTTAAGCGCACTTTCCATAAGACCCTTTGCTTCCCATGGTGTTGCAGGGAAACATACTTTCAGTCCGGGGATATGTGCGCACAGTGCCGTCCAATCCTGGCTATGCTGTGCACCATATTTGGAACCAACTGACACACGAAGAACAACCGGCATTTTAAGAATTCCTGCAGACATTGCCTGCCATTTTGACATCTGGTTAAAGATTTCATCTCCTGCGCAACCGATAAAGTCAGCATACATCAATTCCACCAACGCACGACCGCCGGAAACTGCATAACCAACAGCTGTTCCCACAATCGCTGCTTCTGCAATGGGAGAGTTAAACAAACGGCAATGCGGGAACGCATCCATCATTCCACGATATACAGCGAATGCACCGCCCCAATCACGGCAATCTTCACCATAAGCAATCAATGTGGGGTCTTCATAGAAACGGTCATAAATAACTTCTGACATTGCATCACGAAGGTTAAACAGTTTCATTTTGGAAACAGGCTTACCATTCACAATGGGTGCGCGCTCTTTTTCCTTCAGCTTTTTGTAAGCAGGAACTTCAGCAAGAGGCATATTAACCTCAGGCTCACGGTCATCCAACTTTTCAATCTTTTCATTGGAGAACATCATGCGTTCTACAACAGCAGGGTCAGTTTTGAAATTAACATAGGGACTAATTTCAGGGTCAGACGCTGCTTTACAAATCATGGTCATACGCTCTTTTGTTTCAGCGAGAATCTCTTCAATCTTAGAATCGGTTGTAACACCTGCATCAACAATGCCTTGACGATATGTAATCATCGGGTCAATTGCCTGCCATGCTTCAATTTCTTCCTTGGTACGATAAGCATTCTGGTCAGATACAGAGTGGCCGGAGTAACGATAAGTAAGTGTATCCAACATAACCGGACCTTCACCTGCGCGCAGAATTTTCAGTTTGCGTTCCATTGCATCAATCACAGCAAGCGGATTAAAGCCATTGATACGCTCTGCATGGAACTGTGTCGGGCTTACACCGGAACCAATGCGGGCAAGCATATCATAACCCATGGTTTCTCCGCGTGTCTGGTCACCCATGCCATAGGAGTTGTTAAATACATTATAAAGAATGGGCATGCCACCCTTATGGCTTTCCCATAGTGTGTGGAACTGATCCATTGCAGCAAAGTTCATTGCTTCCCATACAGGACCGCGTGCCATAGAGCCGTCGCCGGAATTACAAACAACAATACCCTGTTTGTCATTCACCTTTTTAAAGAGTGCAGCACCTGTAGCAATTGCTGCAGAACCACCAACAATTGCGTTGTTGGGATAGATACCAAAAGGCAAGAAAAATGCATGCATGGAACCGCCCATACCTTTGTGGAAACCGGTTTCACGAGCAAAAATTTCGGACAATGTTCCGTATAAGATAAATCGAATTGCAAGTTCTTTTACATCGCTTACAGGACCTAACTTTTCTGTCGCGCGAAGCGCACTACCACCAAGGAAGCCTTCCATAATGGTCATCAGTTCCTGCTCGCTCAGCTTTTCGATACAAGAAAGTGCTTTTGCAAGAATTTCAGAATGGCTACGATGGGAGCCAAAGCAAAAGTCATTTTGGTCTAACAAATAAGCCTGACCTACTGCTGCAGCTTCCTGTCCAACAGAAAGATGGGCAGGACCGGGATATGTGGTTTCAATCCCGTTATAACCTCCTTGAGTTTTAATGGAACTAAGCATGGATTCAAATTCACGAAGAATTGTAATGTCGCGATAAATACGGGTAAGATCCTCGTCACTGTAGCGACCCCGCTCTTCTGCAATGGTTTTATTGTAGGCATTAACCGGGATGTCATCAAATGTGATTTTACCGGGAGCAAGCGTCTCGGCTGGGTCTACAAAAATACTTTTTGGCATTTTTAATTTCCTCCTTTATATATGAAAAATTGCTTCGCGTATAATTTCTGCAACAGTGGGATGGGGGAAAACAAGCTTTTGCAAACGGTTTGGCGTTAATTCCGTATCCACCATCATAGTTGCTGTCATAATAATTTCTGATGCATAAGAGCCAACAAGATGGCAGCCAACCAGACGATGTTTCTCTGTGTCAACAACCAATTTAATAAAGCCCTTTCCGCCCTCTACCTCAGCAAGATAACGACCGGCATAAGACATAGGCAATTTTACCTCTTTCACCTTCATGCCCTTTTCTTCTGCTGCATCCTTACTAAGTCCAACACTTGCTACTTCCGGGTCTGTGTAAATAACAGATGGAATTACATCATAGCGCATTTCGTCCGGTTTTCCAAGCATGTGGTTCACTGCAACCTCTGCTTCTCGGTACGCGGTATGAGCAAGCATCAATTTGCCGTTGCAATCACCGATTGCATAAACACCGGAAACATTTGTGCACAAATGACGGTCTGTTTTAATCGCAGCGCGATCCATATCCAAATGAAGCGTTTCAATACCAATGTTTGCCGTTGCAGGTTTTCTTCCGGCAGAAAGTAAAACCTTATCACAGGCAATCTCTTTCTTTTCTCCATTTTCTTCGTAAACAACGGAATTCTTTTTCACTTCCAAAACCTTGCAAGAAAGCTTAAATACCATGCCACGCTTTTCAAAGCCATCCTGCAGCACCTTGCAGATTTCAGCATCAGTAGCACCTGCAATTTTTGGCATCATTTCGATAACGGTAACGGAAACGCCTACGCTGGCAAAATAATATGCCATCTCAAGACCAATTACACCGCCACCAATTACAACCAAATTGCTGGGAAGTTGTTTTTCATCTAAAACCTCACGGTTTGTAACAACAAAACCACTTTCAAGTCCCTCTTTCAAACCGGGAACAGGAGGTACAACCGTTTCAGAACCAGAAGCAATTACAAGGCGTTTTCCGGCATATGTTTCTCCATTGGCTTCCACCAAAAATCCGGTTTCACCGCGTCCTGAGATCACTGCATCACCTTTTACTACATTTACCTTGTTGCCCTTCATGGTTGCACCAACGCCAGAAACCAGCGTTTTTACAACTTTATTTTTTCTTTCAATTACTTTTGCATGGTCATAGGAAACGCCTTCGGTTGTAACACCAAAAGCCTCACTTTCCTTGGCATGACGATACATTTTTGATGAATTCAGTAATGTTTTAGTTGGAATGCATCCTTCATTCAGGCATGTGCCACCCAGGGCATTCTTTTCAAATAAGGTAACCTTCATGCCACCTTGCGCAGCGCGTTCAGCACACAAATAACCGCCTGGACCGCCACCAACAACCAACAAGTCATAAAGTTCCATTGTGTTTCCTCCTTATTTTGCCAGTAGAGTTGTAAAGTTTTCAAGATTATAGCCAAGCTCTTTTTGGAATTTAGCAGCAGGTGTACCATCCACAGCACGGTGGTCGTATGTAAGGCTAAGTCCCATAGCAGGATAGGTCTTGATAGAACCATCTGCACCCTTGCGTACACGCTCTATTGTTCCGCACACGCCCAGGATACCTGTTTGAGGCGGATTAATAACCGGTGTAAAGGATTCAACACCAAGATTTCCAAGATTGGAAACTGTAAATGTTCCGCCGGAAAGCTTATCAGGGCTAATATTTCCCTGACGGCATTGTGCCGCAAGCTCCTTAACAGCATTAGAAATCTCAAGAAGGCTCATGGTATCCGCATTGAAAATTGTGGGTACCATCAATCCACGAGGTGTATCAACGGCAACGCCAAGATGCACATGATGGAATTGACGAATGGTGTTATCATCTATCATATGAGCATTTAAATCAGGATGATTCAAAAGAGTCCGTGAAACAGCATATAAAACAATATCGCCTAATGTAATACCTGCACATTCTCCTTCAGAAGCCTTTAACTGCTTGCGGTAAGCAAGGATAACACTTGCATCAAAGGAGGTATTATGCGTAAGCTGTGCCATGGTAGAAAGCGATGTGTGCATAGACTTGCTAATTGCACGACGGATGCCGCTGAATGAAATATCCGTATAATCATTTCCTGTGGCAGCTGTAACAGAAGCAGCATCTGTAACAGATGTAGAAGCAGCTTGAACGACGGGATTATCCATCAGATTTCTTACATCACGCTCGATAATTCTTCCATTTGGTCCCGTTCCGGTTGCCAAAGAAGCGTCAACACCTGCCCGTTCTGCCAATTTTTTCGCTCTTGGAGAAACAGCAGATTTATCTCCTGTAGCAACAGGTGCTTGTGCAGGAGCCACCGCCGCAGGTGCAGCCGGTGTTTCAACAGCAGCCGGTGCTTCCTCCTTGCTTTCTGCCGGTGCATCTCCCGGACGAAGTGCAGAGCAATCGTCCCCAGTTGCGCCAATCGCACAGACATTTACAAGACATGGAACCTCGTCGCCTGCTTCAAAGAAAATTTCAAGCAAAACGCCCTCTTCTGTTGATTCACACTCAAAACTTGCTTTATCCGTTTCGTATGTAAAAAGAACATCTCCTACCTTAACTGCATCACCAACCTTCTTTTCCCATGTGCTGATGATACAGCTTTCCACCGTAATACCTGCCTTAGGCATAATCACAGCATTTGCCAAAATAAATTCCTCCCTACATAATAAATTTACATATCATAACGCTTTTATTATAACACTATATAACATTTTCGTCAATGCTTTTTTGCGAAAAAGCCCGATTTATAACATTTTAATGTTCATCTTTTTTGCCGCACGATGATATTCGTCCGGAAGCGGCTTGTCACTGATAATATAGTCCACATCCTCCATGGATGCAAAGGTGTATGGCATGAGCCTCGAAAACTTCTCGTTTCCACACATCATAACGGTAACACGGGCTTTTTTGATAATCATTTTCTTAATAAGCATGTCTGCCTCCGTACCGCATGTAAAACCAACATCCGGTGAACAGCCGGAGACGCCAACAAACGCCATATCAATGTTAATATTTTTTATCATTTCAAGCGTCTGAAGTCCCGTAACCGCAATGTTATTGCGATTGACAGTGCCACAGCACATGGTAACAATGGGATTGTGCAAACGGCACAACTCCATTGCAATGCTGGGACCGGTTGTTACAACATTCACATTAATATCCGGCATATGCTGCGCAAAAAACAGATTGGAGGTGCCTGCATCCAAAAAGATGGAGCTATGGGGCTGCAAGAGCTTCAACGCTTTTTTTGCAATAATAAGCTTTCCGTGGTTATTTTCCTGTTTCCGCACATTAAATTCCACATCATCAGGATGATGAACAGATCTTACACCACCCCGATGCTTGACGACAATACCCTGCCGCTCTAAAGCATCCAGGTCGCGATGAATGGTCATAAGCGAAACATCCGGCACCAATTCTCTCAATTCGCGAATAGTTGCAAAACTTTTGCTTTCGATATATTCCTTTATGCGTTCCTGGCGAATATAATTCATAATTCCCTCCTGTGTGAATGTTTTTAACTTTATAACATAATATAACATTTTTATATCACTTTTGTCAAGGAAAATATTTGACAAGCATACATTTTTTTAATATAATGAAATCAACAAATAATTGAGGTGTGCCATGATTCAAAAAACGAAGATATATATTAGCAGTACAACAGACCCGTACCAAAACCTTGCAACAGAGAAATATCTTTTGGATACAACCGAGGAGGACTGCTGTACATTATATTTATGGCAAAATCAAAAAACAGTAGTAATTGGAAAAAATCAAAATCCATGGGCAGAATGTCAATGTAAGCTCTTGGAGCGCGAAGGTGGTAAGCTTGCGCGCCGTTTATCCGGCGGAGGCGCTGTTTTTCATGATTTTGGAAATTTAAATTTCACCTTTTTATGCAGCACTGAAAATTTCGATGTAGAAAAACAACTTACCGTTGTACAGGCTGCATGCAAGCTGACAAATATTAATACTGAAATTTCCGGACGGAACGATATTTTGGCAGATGGGAGAAAATTTTCCGGCAACGCTTTTTATCATGCCAAAGGAAAATCCTATCACCATGGCACGATTTTAGTATCCACAGATTTTCAACAAATGGCAAGATATCTTACACCGTCAAAAGCAAAGCTTGAGGCAAAAGGCATAAAATCCGTTCGTTCCCGCACTATAAACCTTTCCCAACTTTCCCCCGGACTGACTTGTCATCATATGCAGGAATGCATGATAACCGCTTTTCAGCAGGTTTATCAAGTGCCTTGTTCTGAAATATCTCCAATAGCCAACGAAAAAATTGCTTTTTTGGCAAACAAGTACAGTTCCTGGGAATATTTGTATGGTACAACCATTCCCTTTACTACTGCATATGAAAAAAGATTTAACTGGGGACAAGCCAACCTTCACCTTAATATACAAAACGGAGAAATTCATTCTGCAAAGCTTTACACAGATGCGATGGATGTGGAATTTGCCCCGCAGGTAGAACAAGCATTATTAAACTGCAGATTTGATTTAGAACACATAAAAGAGCGGCTTTTTACCGCTTGCTCAAATGAAATTGCGGAAGATCTTTACTCACTTTTAAAAGACTCTGAATAAAATATAAAAAGGTCTGCAGGAAATTCCCGCAGACCTTTTTTATTGTCGATACAATTTACTGTATAATCCTTTTTGCTGCAATAGCTCTTCGTGGGTACCGTGTTCAACAATACCTTCATCCGTTAAGACAAAAATGTTATCTGCATCCTTAATTGTAGTAAGTCGATGGGCAATGGTCAAAACAGTTCTTCCTTTAGACAGCATATCCAGTGACTCCTGAACAACCTTTTCGCTTTCATTATCAAGAGCAGAGGTTGCCTCGTCCAAAATTAAAATCGGCGGATTTTTCAGGAAAACCCTTGCAATCGATATACGCTGTTTTTGTCCGCCGGAAAGCTTAATTCCTCGTTCACCCACATAGGTATCATACTTATCCGGAAGCAAATTGATAAATGCATCCGCCCCTGCAAGCTGCGCCGCATGCTCTACCTCTTCAAAGGTGCACCCCGGCTTGCCATAAGCAATGTTATCATAAATCGTCCCTGAGAACAAATACACATCCTGCTGCACAATGCCAATATTTTTACGCAGCTGCTTAACCTTCATATCAGAAACATCAATTCCGTCAATTAAAATCACGCCATCATCCGGCTGATAAAATCTGGGAATTAGATTGCAAACTGTCGTTTTTCCGCCACCCGATGGACCTACCAAGGCTACATTTTGTCCCTCTTTGATTGTCAAATTAAAATCTTTTAAAACTGCGTCTCTACCCTCTCCATAGCCGAATTGAATATTTTTAAATTCAATATTTCCTTTTAAAACAGGAATATCCTCTGCATCTTCTTTATCAAAAATCTGTGGCTTTGTTTCCATGATTTCATCAAAACGCTCAATGCCTGTAATGGCCCTTTCAAACTGCTCCATGAAATTGATAATTGCTTTTACCGAAGTTAAAAGTGTAGAAACATACAAAAGATACGCCACAACATCTGCCGAGTTCACAACACCCTTGATCATGAATATTCCGCCGGCAACTACAACGGCAATATACATCAAACCATCAAAAAAGCGCGTGGTGCATTGGAAACGCGCCATATGTTTATACGCCTCTTTTTTGATGTCTAAAAACTTTCTGTTTCCTTTTGAAAATTTTTCCGCCTCGATATCTTCATTTGCAAAGGATTTTACGACCCGAATTCCCAAAAGCGTGTCCTCGATATCTGCATTGAGTTCCCCAATCTGATGCCTTTGCTCCTTAAACGCTTTTCGCATTGCCCTCCGGTGTATGAAAGAGCAAAAAACCATCAGCGGAATAATTGCAAACACAATCAATGTCAGCAGAGGACTGATATGGAACAAAATTATAAAAGATACAATAATTTTCAAGCCAACAATAAAAATTTCTTCAGGTGCATGATGGGCAAATTCCGTAATGTCAAATAAATCTGTTGTAATTCTTGACATCAGCTGACCGACCTTTGCATCCTGAAAAAACGAATAGGAAAGGGTTTGTAAATGATTAAACAAATCCCGACGCATATCCGTTTCAATTTTTGCACCCATAATGTGTCCCATATCTGCCATATAATAATTGGCAATCGTGTCGACAATTCTCAGCATCAGGTACCAAAAACCGCAGGTTAAAACCAGCTTAACGGTCAGGTCCTGAGGCGCATTCATAGCTAGATCTGTAATTGACCTGACAATCAACGGAAAAATCAGTTCACACACCGTGGTGAGCGATGCACAGAATAAATCTAAAAACATCATTGCTTTATAACGAAAAAAGTATGACATGAACCGATGAATTAGTTTTTTGTTTCTCATATCATCCCCGCCCTATTCCAGTAAATAATAACATCTCACGAAATATTCAATCTTCTATTCCAGTTACGGTATATCCTTGTTCTGTAATCACAGATGTTAATGTCTCATTCTCAATATTATTTGACAAAACAATTTTCGCTGTTCCTGTTTCATGACTAACAATTGCCTCTGTCACATCCGGCAACGCTTCTAAGATTGTTTTTACTCTGGACTCACAATGTGCACACATCATACCTTCAATTTTAATAACCTTCTCCATCTTCATGCTCTCCTTTATTATTTTGTGTGTGTTTAATTTTATCAGGTTCAATCGCAACGCGTTTGAAACCACAAGGATACTGGATATACTCATTGCCGCAGCGCCAAACATGGGATTTAATGTGATTCCAAACGGAATGAAAAGACCGGCTGCAAGCGGAATCCCAATAATGTTGTAAGAAAATGCCCAAAATAGATTTTCATAAATGTTTTTAATGACACCGCGGCTCAGCCGAATAGCAGTAACAACATCGGAAAGTCTGCTCATCAAAACCACCACATCAGCAGCATCCACAGCAACATCAGTGCCTGTGCCAATCGCAATTCCCACATCTGCTCTTGTCAGTGCCGGCGCGTCATTAATACCATCCCCCACCATAAGAACCCTTCCGCTATGCTGAAGCTTTTGAACCACCTGTGCTTTTTCTTCCGGAACAACACCGGAATAAATTTCACTGATTCCTGCAACACGCCCAATAGCATTTGCCGTTTTCTCGTTATCCCCTGTAAGCATCGCGGTTTGAATTCCAAGGTTTGATAATTCCCTGATTGCTGCCACACTATCCTCTTTTATGGTATCAGCAACCGCAATGATGCCAAGCAGCGCATCATTTTTTCCAAAATACATAGGGGTTTTACCTTGCTCTGAAAGGGTATCTGCAGTTTGAATGATTGCGTCAATCCCCTGCACCTTTTCCTGTACAAAAGCAAGATTTCCTGCAAATATCAGGTCATTCTCCATGGTTGCAACCAATCCGTTGCCTGGAAAAATTTTAAACTCTTCAATCTTGCGGGGCAAAATATGATTGGCAACTCCATAGTCATTAATTGCTTTGGCAAGTGGGTGCTCACTTTTGTTTTCAATTGCAATTGCAACAGACAAAAGTTCCTCTTTTGTTGTCATTCCAAAAGGCAGAACATCCGTAACTTTTGGCTTTCCTTGGGTAATCGTTCCGGTTTTATCTAGTGCAACAACAGCTGCCTTGCCCGTTATCTCAAGAGCGGTTGCCGTTTTAAATAATATTCCATTTTTAGCACCCACACCGCTTCCAACCATAATCGCAACAGGGGTCGCAAGGCCAAGGGCACATGGGCAGCTGATAACCAAAACAGAAATCATTCTCGCAAGAGAAAAACCAAAATCCTTGCCCATAAGCAGCCAGACAAGCAGTGTCACAAGAGAAATTGAAATAACAACAGGAACAAACACTGCAGAAACCCGATCTGCAATTTTTGCAATCGGCGCTTTTGTAGCAGACGCCTCATTTACAACCTTAATAATTTGCGCTAATGTTGTATCTTCTCCAACCCGCTTCGCCTCACACTTTAAGTAGCCTGATAAGTTGATTGTGGCAGTTGAAACATTGCTGCCAACAATCTTATCCACCGGGATGCTTTCTCCCGTCAGTGCGGATTCATCAACACTGCTTTCCCCCTCTACAATCAATCCATCCGCAGGAATACGCTCTCCCGGGCGGACAATAAAAACATCCCCGATAAGCACATCTTTTGCATCAATAATTATTTCTTTTTCGTTTCTGATAACTGTCGCCTTTTTGGGCGCAAGGTCCATCAGTCCCTTTAATGCACTTGTTGTCTTTCCCTTCGCTTTTGCCTCAAGCATTTTTCCCACAGTAACCAGAGTAAGCACCATAGCTGCCGACTCAAAATACAATCCATGAAGATGATGTGCGCCGGAAAGCAACATGTCAAATAGCAACACAACGCTGTATAAAAAAGCCGACATGGAGCCAAGCGCCACTAATGTGTCCATATTGGGTGCACCTTTAAGAATGCCTTTAAATCCGTTAATGAAAAACTTTTGATTGGCGATCATAATAACCGCGCAAAGAAGTAATTGAATTAACGCTACCGATGCATCACTTTCTGCCAAAAAAGAAGGAATGGGAAATTGAAACATCACATATCCCATGGAAATATACATAAGCACAAGCAATACAATAGCAGAAAATACTACTCTTTTTCTAACACTGCTGACTGCGATTTGATTCTCTTTCTCTAATCTACTTTCCGTCTTTGACTGCTTGCCCTGCAGTGATGCGCCGTACCCTGCATTTTCAACGGTGCGAATGACGATTTCTTCCGAAACATCTCCTTCAACACACATTGTGTTGGTTAGAAGATTAACACTACAAGAAGACACGCCTTCTATTGATGAAACCGCCTTTTCAACGCGAGATGAGCAAGCGGCACAACTCATACCCGTAATCTTATATTGCTTCAAAGATACCACCTCCGCAAACCTAATTTCTATTTTAGATGTATATATCCATTATACCATCAGCAACTGTTTTTTACAACTCTAAACCCTACTGGTAGATATAAAAAAGGGCAACAGCACACATCGCCGCAGCCCTTTTATTCCTTACCTCTTACTTCATAAATCCCGCGCATAATCTGTTCCTTTGCCCATACGGCACGCGTCTTGTCCAAAGGCGGTATATGCTCCAACGGATATGAAATGCCAAGTTCTCGATACTTAGAAACACCCATTGTATGATACGGTAAAACATCTAAAGCACGCAAATGTCTTAATTTTCCAATAAATCTGCCTAATTGTTGCAAATCATTTGCATCATCTGTAAAGTTTGGAACAACCACATGACGCACCCAAATGGGAATTCCTTTCTCATCCAGATATCTTGCAAAATCTAAAACGCTCTCGTTGCCCTGTCCTGTCATCTCCTGATGGCGGACAGAATCGATATGCTTAATATCCAGCATAACCAAATCACACACCTGCATCAGGCAGTTTAGTTTTTCAAGGTACGACTCGTTCTCTCTGTCAAAGGTGATTCCAGATGTATCAATACAGGTATGAATGTTTTGTTTCTTCGCTTTCTGAAAAAAATCAACCAAAAAGTCAATCTGTAAAAGCGGTTCTCCACCTGTAACGGTAATGCCACCTTTTTTATAAAAAGAGCGGTTTTTATGAAAGCCCTCCAGTAGCTCGTCGGCAGAAATCTGTTTCCCTGTCCAAATCTGCCATGTGTCAGGATTGTGACAGTAGCAACAACGCAACGGACATCCCTGCAAAAAAACCACATATCGAACACCGGGACCGTCCACCGTTCCAAAGCTCTCTACCGAATGAATGTGTCCATACATCTTAGATTTTCTCGTGGAAGGTTCTTGAAATAACCTCATCCTGTTGTTCTTTCGTTAACTTAACAAAATTCACAGCATATCCGCTTACACGAACGGTAAGCTGCGGATAGCGTTCTGGATGTGCCTGTGCATCCAGCAATGTTTCTTTTGTGAACACATTCACATTTAAATGATGTCCGCCTTTATGAACATAGCCATCTAACAAGGAAACTAAGTTGTCAATCTGATTATCTGTTGCAGCCATTTCAAATTCCTCCTTATTCTTCATCAATGTTTTCTGCATCAAGCCCCTCAAAAAGCGTAGGAGACATGCATGCACCACTTGAACAATCCAATTCAATATCAATATCTCCGGCAAACACCAAATTATCTTTACCCAAAGCTCCCGGAATGATAGAGAATGTGTTGGAAATACCATCTTGTGCGTCCTTAAAAGGAAGCTTAGATACAGATGCCAGCGATGCAACTGCACCATGGGTGTCACGACGATGCATGGGGTTTGCTCCGGGTGCAAACGGTTCTCCCTTTTTGCGACCATCCGGTGTTGCACCTGTATTTTTGCCATAAACAACATTGGAGGTTATGGTTAAAATAGATGTTGTGGGGATACTTTCGCGATATGTATGGTTCTTACGGATGTGTTCCATAAATCTGTGAACAACCTCATATGCAATCTGGTCAACACGGTCATCATCGTTACGATATTTAGGGAAATCTCCCTCAATCTCATAATCAACAGCAATACCGGCATCATTGCGAATTGCTCTTACTTTTGCATATTTAATTGCAGATAAGGAATCTGCAACAACGGACAAGCCGGCAATGCCGGTTGCAAACCAGCGTGTTACATTCTTATCATGCAATGCCATTTGCAGCTTTTCATAGCAATATTTATCATGCATATAGTGAATAATATTCAGCGTATTTACATAAACACCTGCAAGCCACGCCATCATCTTGTCATAGCATTCCATAACTTCATCATAATTCAAATATTCTGAAGTAATCTGACGGTATGACGGAGCTATCTGTTTGCCTGAAATTTCATCTATACCGCCATTAATTGCATAAAGCAAACACTTTGCAAGATTGGCACGAGCACCAAAGAACTGCATCTCCTTGCCAACACGCATGGAAGACACACAACAAGCAATGGCATAATCGTCCCCATGCGTAATGCGCATCAAATCATCATTTTCGTATTGAACAGAGGATGTTTCGATAGATGTCTTTGCACAATAACGCTTAAAATTTTCGGGAAGGCGTTCAGACCAAAGTACCGTTAAATTTGGTTCCGGCGCAGGTCCAAGATTTGACAAAGTGTGCAGATAGCGATAAGACATTTTTGTTACCATATGGCGACCATCAATTGCCATGCCGCCAATCGACTCCGTAACCCACTGCGGGTCACCAGAGAAAAGCGCATTGTACTCAGGTGTACGAGCAAATTTAATTAGACGCAATTTCATAATGAAATGGTCGACAAATTCCTGGATTTCGCTTTCTGTATATACACCGTTTGCAATATCTCTGCTGGAATAAATATCTAAGAATGTAGATGTTCTGCCCAAAGACATAGCAGCACCATTTTGTTCTTTTACGGCAGCTAAATATCCAAAATACAGCCACTGTATTGCTTCCTTTGTGTCCTTTGCCGGAAGAGAAATATCAAAACCGTAACTAAGCGCCATTTCTTTTAACGCTTCTAATGCGCGAATCTGTTCAGACAATTCTTCACGATTACGAATCACATCGGGATACATTGCAGAAACCGTTGTTTCCTTTTGTTCTTTTTTGTCCTCAATCAAACGGTCAACGCCATAAAGTGCCACACGGCGATAATCCCCAATAATACGACCACGACCATATGCGTCAGGAAGACCTGTAATGATATGGCTGGACCGGCATGCACGCATTTCCGGTGTATATGCATCAAATACGCCTGCATTATGCGTTTTACGGTGTACACTGAAGAACTCCTTTACCCCTTCATCAATGGCATAGCCATTTTCAGTGCAAGCTTTTTCTGCCATACGAATACCACCATAAGGCATCAATGCACGCTTAAAGGGCTTATCCGTCTGAAAACCAACAATTTTTTCTTTGTCGCGGTTTAGGTAGCCGGGTGCATGAGATGTGATTGTAGAAATCACGGATGTATCCATATCCAGCACCCCGCCGGCTTCTCTTTCCTGCTTAGACAGTTCCATCACCTGTTCCCAAAGTGCCAAAGTATCCGCAGTCGGTTGTGCTAAAAAGCGTTCATCACCATCGTAGGGTGTATAATTATGTTTAATAAAGCTACGAACATTAATCTCTTTTTTCCATGTTCCGCCCTCAAAACCCTTCCATGCTTCACAATCACGATTCATTCTGGTATAACTCCCTTTCCATCTATATGAGAAAATGTCTTAACAATGTCAAAAACGAGCAAAAGCATTATGCCGCTTTTCCCCTTTTTTATTGTATCATATTTTTTTTCGTTATTCAAGTAGAAATTCCCAAGTTTTTGGCTTATTTTTGCAGAAAAATAAAAAAGTGCAATAGTATAAACTATCGCACTTTTTACAAGTTTTCATATCTTGTTCAATATCAGAATTTTTGTTTATCAAGCCATTCTTTTTGATAGGTATACGATATGGTTTCATTTTTTAAAAATCTTACAACCTCACAAAGTTTATCTACGGAATATTCCACCATAGCACGGGCGATTCGCTCATTCATGCCGCTATGCATATCTCCCGCATAAGAATTCGGATAATCTGCCATCCATGCATAAGGTGTGTTAATTTTTCGCTCTGCAAACGCGTCAAATCTGTGCACAGATTCCCCGCTTTCCTGCGAAATTTTATCGAGGCGCACCGTTTCCGGTCTGACGCCGTAAACCCATCCGGTTTCTATAAAACAAGCATGCCCATATCGTTTCTTTTGTATTGTATATTCCTTTAACACTTCTTTGTCTTCTTTTGTTAGATAACCATAGTTTTCATTAAGAAGCTTTTTCGGCGTTGCAAAATCAGAACCGATGCTATAGTCATACACCAAATAATCTGTTTTCTCATAAAGCACACTTCTTGAAAATTCGGAAATCATAGCCTGATTTCCCCCGTGCCCGTTATAGATAAGAATTTTTTTAAATCCGTTTCTTGCAATTTCACTACAAGTCTCTTTTAATATCTGCTGGCGCAGGGAGGATGAAAACATCACTGTGCCGCGAAAT
>JAZPYM010000019.1:0-19585 GCA_045544215.1 Congzhengia sp. | reverse complement strand
CCCGATTTGTTAGATCAGTATTTTGACAGCGGAAATATTCTTTGTATGCGAAAACGTCTTGAATGGAGAGGAATTGATTGCGAGGTTGCAGCCGTAAGACGAGACGATCCGCTTGCAGATCTGAGTGATGTAGATGTAATTCTCATAGGCGGTGGTGGAGACAATGAGCAGTTATATGTATGCAAACACTTGATGGAATATAAGAATGAATTAAGAAACTACATTGAAGACAATGGTTCCCTTATTGCAATATGCGGCGGATATCAGCTTCTTGGCAATTATTATAAGCTTCAAAACGAAACGATAAAAGGTTTGGAAATACTTGATATATATACCGAAATCGGTAAAGGCAGGCTGATTGGAGATATAATTCTTGAAGCTGATTTTTTGAATGAACCACACAATCTGATTGTCGGATTTGAAAATCACGGCGGCAGAACGTATATTGGGAGTCATACACCATTTGGAAAAGTTTTGTATGGAAATGGTAATTCAGATAATTGCGGATATGACGGAGTGTTATACAAGAATCTTATCGGTTCGTATCTGCACGGACCGTTGCTGCCGAAGAACCCTGAATTGTGCGATTTTATTTTAAATAATGCGCTAAAACGCAGGTATAGCAATTTCAAAGAACTTGTACCATTGGATGACTCTATGGAACATAAAGCAAATGAATATATAGTAAACAGATATTTAAAGGAACGAGGTAATGAGCAATGGAGAAAAGAGAACAGTTGTATGAAGGAAAAGCTAAAAAGGTTTATGCAACGGACAATCCGGAACTTTTGATTGTGTCATATAAGGACGACGCAACAGCTTTTAACGGCTTGAAAAAAGGAACTATTTCAGGTAAAGGTGTTATTAACAATCAAATGAGCAATATGCTTATGCAAAAACTTGAAGAAAGCGGTGTGCCCACTCACTTTGTAGAAGAACTTTCGGAGCGTGAAACCGTTGTAAAAAGAGTTTCAATCGTTCCTTTGGAGGTGATTGTAAGAAATATTGCTGCCGGCTCATTTTCAAAACGATACGGAGTTCCTGAAGGTAAGATTTTTGAAAAGCCTACTGTTGAATTCTCATATAAAAACGATGACCTCGGCGATCCGCTTATTAACGACTATCACGCTATGGCAATTGATGTTGCAACAGAAACGGAAATTGAAACAATAAAAGAGTATGCACTCAAAGTCAATGAATTTCTGAAATCATTCTGGTCAGAATGCGGTGTAACCTTGGTTGATTTCAAGCTTGAGTTTGGAAAAACATCAGATGGCGTAATAATTCTTGCGGATGAAATCAGTCCCGATACCTGTAGGCTTTGGGATAGTAAAACCGGCGAAAAGCTTGATAAGGACAGATTCAGAAGAGACCTCGGCGGTGTTGAGGATGCATATACTGAAGTTATGAGAAGGGCTATGGAACATAAGTAAACGGAGGGATTTATATGGCAAACTGCGCAATTGTAGGTATAAACTGGGGCGATGAAGGTAAAGGCAGAATGGTTGATTTACTCACGGAAGATTATGATGTTGTAGTACGCTTTCAAGGCGGCGGCAATGCAGGACATACTGTAATCAATGAGTTAGGAAAATTTGCACTGCATCTTTTACCTTCCGGTATTTTTAGAAAAGGTGTTGTAAATATCCTCGGCAATGGGGTTGCTCTTGATCCTCAAAATTTATGGACAGAAATGCAGGATGTTGAGAGTAAGGGTGTCAAGCTCACTCCTGAAAATTTGAAAATCAGTGACCGTGCTTCGTTACTTCTTCCGTGGCATCGGGATTTGGATGAGCTTGAGGAAATGAGACTTGCAGATAAAAGATACGGCTCTACAAAGCAAGGTATAGCACCATTTTATTCCGATAAATATCAAAAGAAAACAATTCTTGCCGGAGAACTCTTTTATCCCGAAGAATTGAAAGCACATCTTAAAGATTTGCTGGAATGGAAAAACCTTACTTTAACCAAGGTTTACGGAGCAAAGCCATACACGATGGAAATGCTTGATGAATGGATTTTTAGTTACTGCGAAAAGATTAAACCTTTTGTTTGTGATACAGGAGCGTTTCTTCGCAAGGCTCAAAAAGCCGGTAAAAGTATTCTGTTTGAAGCTCAGCTCGGTTCACTTCGTGATTTGGATTACGGTATTCATCCGTACACAACATCATCTAACACAACGGCAGCTTATGCACCTATCGGTTCAGGTCTCCCTTCCGCTAAACTAAATAGTGTGGTAGGCGTAGTAAAAGCGTATTCGACCTGTGTCGGGGAAGGTCCGTTTGTTTGTGAAATGTTTGGAGAAGATGCCGACAAGCTGAGAGAAGCAGGTTTTGAATACGGAGCAAAAACCGGCAGACCTCGCAGAGTCGGCCCTATAGATATTGTTGCAACAAGATACGGTGTTGAGGTTCAGGCAGCAACGGAAATCGCGCTTACAAAGCTTGATGTATTAAGCTATATGGATAAAATTCCGGTATGTACTCAGTATATTTTAGCCGGAGAAACGACTGACGAATTTCCGTTTCCGTCAGCGTTAAAGAAAGCTGAGCCTCAAATTGAATATTTTGAAGGATGGAAATGTGATATTTCCAAAATTCGTACATGGAACGATTTGCCAAAGGCGGCAAAAGACTATGTAATTTATATTGAGAAAGCTATCGGATGCCCGATTAAATATGTTTCGGTAGGTCCGGAAAGGGATAGCATAATAATCAGATGATATCGCAAAGGGGTGATATTTGTGTCATACAAAATAGTAAAAAAAGCAGATTTGAATTCACAAATATATTTAATGGAGATTGAAGCCCCGTTGGTTGCAAGGAAAGCTGCGCCGGGGCAATTTGTGATTTTAAGAATAGATGAAAAAGGCGAACGTGTTCCTTTCACAATAGCCGATTTCGACAAAGAAAAAGGGACTGTTACTGTAATTATTCAGGCGGTTGGTAAAACTACAAGGGATTTGTCAAAATTAAATGAAGGAGATACTATTCTTGACTTTGCCGGGCCTTTGGGTATACCGACACCGCTTGAGGGATTAAAGAAGGTTGCAGTTATAGGCGGAGGTCTTGGTACTGCAATTGCGTATCCGCAAGCTAAAAAACTCAAGGAATTGGGTGCAGAGGTTACAGCAATATCAGGCTTCAGGAGTAAAGAATACATAATTCTTGAAGATGAAATGAACGCAGTGTCCGATAAGCTCATAATCACAACTGATGACGGTTCTAATGGTTTACAGGGCTTTGTAACCGACAGACTTCGTGAGGAGCTTGAATCAGGAGAAAAATATGATGAAGTAATTGCTATTGGTCCCCTGGTAATGATGAGGGCTGTCTGTAATCTCACAAAAGAGTATGACATACCTACTACAGTTTCAATGAACCCTGTAATGATTGACGGAACAGGAATGTGCGGAGGTTGCAGAGTTATCGTTGATGGTGAAACTAAGTTTGCCTGTGTTGACGGTCCTGATTTTGACGGACACAAAATTGATTGGGATGCGGCAATAAAGCGTCAGCAAATGTTTAAGGCTTATGAGAAACGCTCCTGTGAGGAAGGAAAATGCAGATTAACCGGGAAGGAGCATAACAATGCCTAATATGTCAAATGTAAAAAATCCAATGCCCGAGCAGGCAGCGGATGTAAGAAATAAAAACTTTTTAGAGGTAACAACAGGATATACATCCAATATGGCAATTGATGAGGCACAAAGATGTCTTAACTGTAAACATAAGCCATGTATGCAGGGGTGTCCTGTGGCTGTAAAAATCCCCGAATTTATCAAGCTTGTTGCAAACGGAGAATTTGAAGCTGCCTACAAAAAAATTACTGAAACAAATGCTTTGCCGGCTGTCTGCGGAAGAGTTTGTCCCCAGGAAAAACAGTGTGAAGCAAAATGTGTAAGAGGTATCAAGGGCGAACCTGTTGCAATCGGCAGATTAGAGCGATTTGTTGCAGACTACCATATGGCAAATTGCGAAGATAAACCTGTTCAAGCAGAGAAAAACGGTAAAAAGATTGCCGTAGTCGGTTCCGGACCTTCGGGACTTACATGTGCGGGTGACCTTGCAAAGCTCGGATATGAAGTGACAATTTATGAAGCTTTTCACACGGCAGGCGGTGTTTTGATGTATGGCATTCCTGAGTTCAGATTGCCAAAGGAAATTGTACAGAAAGAAATTGACAAGCTGAAAAAGTCAGGCGTAAAAATAGAAACTAACACGATTATAGGTAAAACACTTTTGGTTGATGAGCTTTTTGAGGATATGGAATTTGATGCAGTATATATTGCATCCGGTGCCGGACTTCCGTCTTTTCTTGGTATTCCCGGAGAGAGCTTAAACGGAATTTATTCTGCAAATGAATTTTTGACAAGAATAAATCTTATGAAGGGATATAAATTCCCTGAATATGATACCCCTGTTTACATCGGTAAAAATGTAGCTGTGTTCGGCGGAGGAAATGTTGCTATGGATGCAGCAAGATGTGCAAAAAGACTTGGAGCAGAAAATGTATATATCATATACAGACGCGGCAAAGAAGAGCTTCCTGCACGTGCCGAAGAAGTAATGCACGCAGAGGAAGAAGGTATAGAATTCAGGCTTCTTAAAAACCCGACAAAATTCATCGGAGATGAAAACGGTTGGCTTACAGGAGTTGAAGTCATAGATATGAAACTCGGCGAACCGGATAGCAGCGGCAGAAGACGACCAGAGGCTGTACTCGGTTCTGAACATATCATCCCGATAGATACGGCTGTTATTTCTATCGGACAATCACCTAATCCGCTTATAAAAAAGACAACCAAAGGCCTTGATACAAATAACCGTGGTTGTATTGTAGCAGATGAAAACGGTGCAACTTCAAAGCCTTTTGTATATGCCGGCGGCGATGTAGTAACAGGAGCTGCAACCGTTATACTTGCGATGGGTGCAGGAAAAACTGCAGCGGCGGCAATACACAAAGAATTAGAGATAAAAGGAGAGTAATTATTATGACAAGTAAATATGAATCCCCCTTATCATCAAGATATGCCTCAGAATATATGTTAAAGCTATTTTCCTCCGATGTACGCTACCAGACATGGCGTAAGCTATGGGTGGCACTTGCAAGAGCAGAAATGAATCTTGGACTTCCAATAACAGATGAGCAGGTTGCTCAAATGGAAGAACATACAGAAGATATTGATTTTGATTTGGTTGCCAAAAGAGAAAAAGAAGTAAGACACGATGTTATGGCACATATCTATGCTTTCGGAAAAGCCGCACCTCTTGCTGAAGGAATTATCCATTTAGGTGCAACAAGCTGCTATGTAACCGATAATGCAGACCTTGTAATTTACCGAGACGCACTTTTATATATTAAAAATGAGCTTTTAAAGGTTATTGCAAACCTTGCAGATTTTGCTGATAAGTACAAAGCACTGCCGACACTTGGTTACACACACTATCAACCGGCACAGCTTGTAACTGTCGGTAAAAGAGCAACACTTTGGATGCAGGATTTTCTTTCTGACCTTTCTGAAATTGAATTTGCTATAGATAATATCAAATTTTTAGGCTGCCGCGGAACAACCGGAACCGAGGCAAGCTTTGTAGATTTGTTTGATGGTGATACATCCAAAATTGATGAAATGAACAGACAGATTGCCGCTGAATTTGGATTCAGTGAATGTTTTGATGTATGCGGACAGACATATCCCCGTAAGGTTGACTCAAGAATATTAAATGCACTTTCAAGCATCGCACAAAGCTGCTGGAGAATGGCAAATGATATAAGACTTCTTCAGCATGACAGACAGCTTGAAGAGCCTTTTGAAAAAAATCAGGTTGGCTCTTCTGCAATGGCATATAAGCGCAATCCAATGAGAAGTGAAAGAATTTGCTCACTTGCAAGATATTTGATTGCAGATGCACAGAATGCACCTATGACAGCCTCGACTCAGTGGCTTGAGCGAACACTTGACGATTCGGCAAACAGACGAATTTCAATGCCGGAAGGCTTCCTTTGTGCAGATGCAATACTTCGTCTCGCTCAGAATGTTACAGACGGACTTTTAGTAAACGAAAAAATAGTTGAAAAAACAGTGAAAGAATATCTGCCGTTTATTGCGACTGAAAATCTTATGATGGAAGCAGTAAAAAAAGGCGGAGACAGACAAAAGCTTCATGAAATAATCCGTAAATGCTCAATGGAGGCTACAGCGAAAATGAAAAACGGAGAAGAATGTGATTTGCTTTCTCGTCTGGCTCAGGAAAAAGAGTTCGGTTTAACTGAAACTGAAATGAATGAACTTTTAACGCCGAGCTTGTATATAGGCAGATGTTCTGAGCAGGTTGAAGCTTTTATTGATAAAATAAAACCTTTGATTGCAGATGTGTCAAGAGAAACAGCAGAAATAAATCTTTAATATACGGAGGTGAGTACAGTGGAAAAAATACTTGTATTGGATTTTGGCGGTCAATATAATCAACTAATTGCAAGGCGAGTCAGAGAGCATAATGTTTATGCACAAATCAAGCCATATAATAAAATTTCTGTTGATGAAATCAAGGATGCAGGATATAAAGGCATTATTTTTACAGGCGGACCAAACAGTGTGTATGATGACTCGTCACCGCATTATGATGCTGAAATTTTGAATATTGGCATTCCTGTTTTAGGTATTTGCTACGGAGATCAGCTTATGGCATTTATGGCAAATGGAAAGGTTGCGAGTGCCGAAAATAGCAGTGAGTATGGAAAAACCACTGTGCAGACCTTTGATAGTGTATTGTTTAAAGATATCCCTGATGAATCTGTTTGCTGGATGAGCCATACAGACTTTATTACTAAAGCTCCAAATGGATTTAAAGTAATTGCGAAAACTTCAAAATGTCCTGTTGCGGCAATGTGTGATGAAGAAAGAAATCTGTATGGAGTACAGTTTCATCCCGAAGTTACACATACTGTTTACGGCAAACAAATGCTTAAAAATTTCCTCTTTGAAATCTGTAAATGCTCAGGCGACTGGAAAATGGAAAGTTTCGTAGAAAATTCTATTGAAAAATATAAGACTGAACTTGCAGGAAAAAAAGTGCTTCTGGCACTATCCGGCGGTATTGATTCCTCTGTTGCGGCAGTTCTTTTGCACAAGGCAATCGGTCAGAATTTAATCTGTGTATTTGTTGATCACGGACTTTTAAGAAAAGATGAAGGCGATTTTGTTGAAAAAACCTTCCGTGGTCAGTTTGGTATGAATTTGATAAGAGTTAATGCCCAAGACAGGTTTTTAAGCAAGCTTTCAGGCGTTTGTGAACCTGAGCAAAAGCGAAAAATCATTGGAGAAGAATTTATAAGAGTATTTGAAGATGAAGCTAAAAAAATCGGAAAAGTAGATGTCTTGGTTCAGGGAACCATTTATCCCGATGTTATTGAAAGCGGCAAGGGCGATTCTGCTGTGATAAAGAGCCATCATAATGTAGGTGGAATTCCGGATGTAATCTCTTTTGAGGAAATTGTAGAGCCACTTCGAGATTTATTTAAGGATGAAGTCCGCAATGCAGGAACGCAGCTCGGTATCCCATATGAACTTGTGTGGAGACAGCCGTTCCCAGGTCCGGGATTAGCGGTAAGAGTAATCGGTGAAATCACAAAAGATAAACTTGATATTTTGCGAGAAGCAGATGCAATTTTCAGAGAAGAGATTTCAAATGCACGCCTTGAAAAAGAGACAAATCAGTATTTCGCAGTGCTTACGGATTTAAGAAGTGTCGGTGTTATGGGAGATGCCAGAACCTATGGATATACGGTTGCACTCAGAGCGGTTACTACAGATGATTTTATGACGGCAGAATGGACACATCTTCCGTATGAGGTTTTAGAAAAAGCATCAAGCAGAATTACAAACGAGGTAAGCGGAATTACAAGAGTTGTTTATGATATAACTTCTAAACCGCCGGCAACGGTGGAATGGGAATAAAGGAGGACAAAATATGTGTGGAATTGTTGGATATACCGGAACGCAGGATGCGGCACCGATTTTGCTGAATGGCTTAAAAAAACTTGAGTATCGTGGCTACGATTCGGCAGGAATTGCTGTTGTAAACGATAACAATATTTCGATAAGCAAAGTTACCGGAAGAATTTCAAATTTATGTGAGAAAACTAATGACGGACAGTTACTGCCCGGAAATTTGGGAATCGGACATACGCGCTGGGCAACACACGGAGCACCTACAGATACAAATGCACACCCTCATACGAGTAATGACGGAAAATTTGCAGTAGTGCATAATGGGATAATAGAGAATTATATGGAGCTTCGTGAGGAACTGATTGATAACGGATATCATTTTGAAAGTCAGACTGATACAGAGGTTGTTGTACATCTCATCGAAATGTACTATACCGGAGATTTTAAATTGGCTGTGATGAAAGCATCGGAGAGGTTACAAGGCTCATATGCTTTGGGAATTGTATGTGCAGATGAACCGGAAAGAATCTTTGTTGTGAGAGAGGCAAGTCCGTTAATCCTTGGCGTTGGAATCGGAAGTAATTATTTTGCATCCGATGTAACAGCACTGGTTGCATATACAAAAAATATTATCTATCTTGAAGACGGAGAATTTGCAGAAATAACATCTGATAATATTCAAATATACGATTGTGCAGGAAAGCCAATAGAAAAGAAGACAAACAGAATTACATGGGATATTCAGGCTGCAGAGCGTGGCGGATATGAACACTTTATGCTCAAGGAAATAATGGAGCAGCCAAGGGCTATAGAAGCAGCAATGTCACCGAGATTACAAAACGGCGAGCTTCAGCTTGACGATTTGGAATTGCCTGATGATTATTTGAAGAGTATTAACAAGATAGTAATTACTGCTTGTGGTTCAGCTTATTATGCCGGTTGTTCAGGCAAAAATACAATCGAAAAGCTTTGTAAAATTCCTGTGCAGGTAGAGCTTGCAAGCGAACTAAGGTACAACGAACCTCTTATTGATGAACACACACTTCTCATTGTATTATCACAATCCGGTGAGACTGCTGACACGATAGCAGCAATGAAGGAATGTCAAAGTTTAGGTGCTAAAACTCTTGCTATTGTAAATGTTGTCGGAAGTACAATAGCAAAGCTGGCAGATTACACCCTCTATACATGGGCAGGTCCTGAGATTGCCGTTGCAACAACAAAGGGCTATACAACTCAACTTATTGTTATGTATCTGTTTGCAATATATGCTGCAAAGAAGCTTGAAAAAATTTCTGCATCCGAGTATAAAGAATTGATTGAGGAGCTGAAATCGCTTCCAAAGCGAATCCAGCAGGTTTTGGATATGAATCCGTCAATACCTGAACTTGCAAAGAAATATCATAGTTCTGATTCGATGTTTTTTATCGGGCGCAACACGGATTATGCAGTAGCATTAGAAGCAGCACTGAAGATGAAAGAAATCTCATATATCCATGCAGAAAGTTATGCTGCAGGAGAATTGAAACACGGAACTATTGCATTGATAGAAGAACATTGCCCGGTAATTGCTCTTTGCTGTAACGAAAAAATGACAGAAAAGACAATGAATAATATTGTCGAAGTTAAAGCGAGAGGTGCGGAAGTTTTGGCTGTTACCTTTAAGGAAAACACAAAAATGGCATCTCTTGCGGATGATATGATTATGATACCAAAGGTTAATGTTTTACTAGGTGCACCGGTAGAAATTGTTCCGTTGCAACTATTGGCATATTATGTTGCTAAAGAAAACAACTGTGATATTGATAAACCTAAGAACCTTGCAAAGTCAGTAACAGTTGAGTAAATTTTGCTTGAAAAGGAGAGGATTACCTATGACAAAATATATATTTGTAACCGGAGGTGTTGTTTCGGGGCTTGGTAAAGGTATTACCGCTGCATCGCTGGGAAGACTTTTGAAAGCAAGAGGACTCAAGGTTGCGGCACAGAAGCTTGATCCGTATATAAATGTTGATCCCGGCACAATGAGTCCGTATCAGCATGGCGAAGTATATGTAACCGAAGATGGTGCAGAAACCGACCTTGACCTTGGACATTATGAAAGATTTATTGATGAAAACCTTAACAAATATTCCAATCTTACCACAGGAAAGGTTTACTGGAATGTACTCAATAAAGAACGCCGCGGCGAATACTTAGGCTCAACAGTTCAGGTAATCCCTCATATTACAAACGAAATTAAAGAATTTGTTTACAGTGTCGGCAAGAAGACAGATGCAGATGTGGTAATTACAGAAATCGGTGGAACTATCGGCGATATTGAATCGCAGCCGTTTCTTGAAGCGATCCGTCAGATTTCCATAGAGGTCGGCAGGGAAAACAGTCTGTTTATTCATGTTACATTAGTTCCTTTCCTTCGCGGTTCCAACGAACATAAATCCAAGCCGACACAGCATTCGGTAAAGGAACTGCAAGGAATGGGCATTAACCCCAATATTGTGGTTTTGCGCTGTGATGAACCTCTGGATGAATCCATTTTCAAGAAAATTTCACTATTTTGCAATGTAAAGCCTGATTGTGTTATCGAAAACATTACGCTTCCAAACCTTTATGAAGCACCTCTTATGCTTGAAAAATCAAACTTCTCAGCGGTTGTGTGCAGAGAACTTGGAATAGATGCTCCGAAACCCGACTTAACCGAGTGGAGTCAGATGGTCGAGCGTATAAAGACAAGAGAACACAATGTTAATATCGGTCTTGTAGGAAAATATGTCGGACTTCACGATGCGTACCTTTCTGTGGCGGAAGCACTTCGCCATGCGGGTTATTTCCATAATACTCACATTGATATCAAGTGGATTGACTCGGAAGAAATTACAAATGACAATTACGAAGAAAAGCTTTGCGGTCTTGACGGAATTTTAGTTCCGGGCGGATTTGGCAATCGTGGAATTGAAGGTATGATTCTTGCCGCAAAATATGCGAGAGAAAAGGAAATTCCGTATTTCGGAATTTGTCTCGGTATGCAGATTGCAGTTATTGAATATGCAAGAAATGTCTGCGGCATAACCGATGCAAACTCTGGTGAGTTTGATGAGCAGTGTAAGCATAAAGTAATAGATTTTATGCCCGGTCAGAGCGATGATATAGATAAGGGTGGCACATTGAGGTTGGGTGCATATCCCTGCGAAATTAAGCCTGATACAACAATGGAGCGTTGCTATGGTGAAACTTCGATTTCAGAAAGACACAGACATCGCTATGAATTTAATAATGAATACAGAGATATACTTGAAGGTAAAGGACTTACACTTAGCGGAACTTCACCTGACGGCAGACTTGTAGAAACAGTTGAAATTACAAAAAGACCATTCCATGTCGGCGTTCAGTATCATCCCGAATTTAAGAGCCGTCCCAATAAGGCACATCCTCTTTTCTGTGGCTTCATCGGAGCGGCATTTGAGAGGAGTGTGAAGTAATGTCTATACATGAAGAATGCGGAGTATTCGGCGTTTTTTCTTCTGTACAAACCAATGTTTCTGATCTTGTGTATTATGGGTTATATGCTCTGCAGCACAGAGGTCAGGAAGCATGCGGTATTGTAGTAAATGATGACGGACTATTTTATTCACATAAGGATATAGGACTAGTCGGTGAAGTGTTTGGCGGATCGAAACTTCGTGATTTTCCTAAGGGAAATATGGCGGTCGGTCATGTAAGATACGGAACAACAGGAGGTTCGAGCAGGAAAAACTGTCAGCCGATTGAGGTGAATCACCAGAAAGGAAAAATGGCGATTGCACACAATGGAAATCTGTCAAATGCTTATGAACTCAGAAACAAGCTTGAACTTACAGGTGCAATATTTCATACAACAAGCGATACTGAAACGATTGCATATATCATGACAAAGGAAAGGTTAAATGCACCATCAATTGAAGAAGCAGTAAGCCGAAGCATGAATATACTCTGCGGTGCATACTCACTTGTGGTTATGTCACCTGCAAAAATGATTGCCTGTCGGGATCCTTATGGCTTCAGACCGCTGTGCTACGGAAAAATAAGTGATGGTACTTATGTTATTGCTTCTGAAAGCTGTGCATTATCAGCTGTCGGTGCAGAATTTATCAGAGATTTGTTGCCCGGAGAAATTCTTGTGTTTTCAAAAAGCGGTATAGAGTCCCGAAAAGAGCATTGCAGTACAAAAACAAAGAAGACCTGTATTTTTGAATATATTTATTTTGCAAGGCCGGATTCCAAGATAGACGGCGTATCAGTTCACAAAGCACGAAAGAAAGCCGGACATATCTTAGCTGAGTGTCATCCTGTGGATGCGGATGTTGTAATTGGTGTTCCGGATTCGGGGTTGGATGCAGCATTAGGTTTTTCTGAAAAATCAGGAATTCCGTATGGTATCGGTCTTATAAAGAATAAATATATCGGCAGAACTTTCATCTCGCCGGGACAGGAAACAAGAGTTGACCAAGTTAAAATAAAGCTGAGTGCAGTTGAAGAAACTGTGTCGGGAAAGCGAGTTGTTTTGGTCGATGATTCTATTGTAAGAGGTACTACAAGCGGAAGAATAGTAAAGCTTCTTCGAGATGCAGGAGCGAAAGAGATACACATGAGGATTTCCGCTCCGCCGTTTCTCCATCCGTGCTATTACGGAACGGATATAGATTCCGAAGAACATCTGATAGCCTGTAAATATACAATTCCGGAAATAGCCGAAATGATTGGTGCAGACAGCCTGGGATATTTGCCAAAAGAAAAACTCGGAGATTTGATTGAAAGCACAGATTATTGCAGTGCTTGTTTTGATGGTGAATATCCAACTCCGGTTATGACAAACATACCAAAGAATCGATTTGAACAAAAAATATCCGAGTCTAAAGCTGAATAAAACTGCCCATCTCACCACTTTTTGCTCGGGGCAGTACACTTGTACGGCACCGCTCACTGCAAAGCGGCAATCTGAACAGTTTTATTTCACTTTAAAATAAATTTAAGAAGTGAGGGTTCATCATGGCAGAAAAATTTAACAGAAAAATAATTTTAGAGGACGGGAGTGAATATGAGGGGTTTGCTTTTGGTGACTTGTCAGATAAAGTATGTGAAATTGTTTTCAATACTTCAATGGTAGGTTATCAGGAAATTGTATCAGATCCGTCATACACCTATCAGGCTGTTGTTATGACCTATCCTCTGATTGGAAATTATGGGATCTGTGAAGATGATTTTGAAACGAAAACACCAACAATCGGAGCACTCATTGTTCGTGAATATAATGATGAACCTTCAAATTTCCGAAGTGTTGAGAGCTTGTCTCAAACAATGAAAAAATACCATATTCCCGGTATATACGGAGTTGATACAAGACAAATTACTCGCTCTATCCGTGATTTGGGAAGCCGTAAGGTGTTGATTACAGGAATCGGCACAACACTCCGGCAAGGACTTGAAATATTGAGAAATACTGAAATACCAAAAGACGCAGTTTCAAAAGTAAGCAGACCAAAAACAGGATATTTTCCTACGGAAAATAAAAAGTACCATGTTGTAGCAATAGACTGCGGTATGAAACAAAATATTCTGCGTTCTCTTCAAAACAGAGAATGCTCCGTCACGGTTGTTCCGTGGAATACGACAGCCGAGGAGATAGAAAGTTTTAGTCCTGACGGTGTGTTTATTTCAAACGGTCCCGGAGATCCTACGGATGTTCCTGAAACAGTTGAAACCATTAAAAAACTGAAAGGCAGATATCCTATATTCGGAATCTGTCTTGGACATCAGATTATTGCACTTTCCTACGGAGCAAAAACATATAAACTCAAATTCGGACACCGTGGCGGCAATCATCCGGTACGAAATTTAAAAACAAATAAAATTGAAATCACTTCTCAAAATCATTCCTATGCTGTAGAAAAAGACAGCATTCTGGATACCGATTTAGAGATTACACATATAAATTTACTTGACAATACGGTTGAAGGGGTTGAATGCAGAAAAGATAAGGTTTTTTCTGTGCAATATCATCCCGAAAGTGCACCCGGACCGCAGGACAGCACATATTTATTTGATGAATTTATTGAACTGATGAAGGGAGAAAAAGAAAATGCCTAAAAGACAAGATATAAAAAAAGTTCTCGTTATCGGTTCTGGTCCTATTGTAATCGGTCAGGCTGCAGAATTTGACTATGCAGGCACACAAGCCTGTCTTGCACTTCGTGAAGAGGGTTATGAGGTTATACTTTGCAATTCAAATCCTGCAACAATTATGACAGACACTGCAGTTGCAGATAAGGTTTATATGGAGCCTCTTAATCTTGAATACATCGCAAAAATTATCAGACATGAAAGACCGGATGCAATCTTGCCGGGAATAGGCGGTCAGACGGGTCTTAATCTTGCTATGCAGCTCGAAAAGAAAGGTATATTGAAAGAGTGCCGTACCGAGCTTTTAGGAACAAAGAGTGAAAGTATTGAAAGAGCCGAGGACAGAGAATTGTTCAAGGAGCTTTGTGAAAGCCTTGGAGAGCCTGTGCTTCCTTCGGATATTGCAAATTCTATGGAAGAAGGATTGAAGGTTGCAAAAGAAATAGGTTATCCCGTTGTGCTTCGACCTGCATTCACTCTCGGTGGAACAGGCGGCGGCTTTGCAGACAATGAGGAAGAGTTTTTGCAGATAATGAAAAATGCGCTTAGTCTTTCACCTGTCCATCAGGTTTTAATCGAAAAGAGTATTAAAGGCTACAAGGAAATCGAATACGAGGTAATAAGAGATTCCAACGATACAGCAATTACTATCTGTAATATGGAAAATCTTGATCCTGTCGGTATTCATACGGGTGATTCTATTGTTGTGTGTCCTTCGCAGACACTAACAAATAAGGAATATCATATGCTTCGTGACAGCGCACTTAAAATTATCCGTGCTCTTAAAATCGAAGGCGGCTGCAATGTTCAGTTTGCACTTGATCCAAAATCATTTCAGTATTATTTGATAGAGGTAAATCCGAGAGTATCCCGTTCATCGGCACTCGCCTCAAAGGCAAGCGGATATCCGATTGCAAGGGTATCGGCAAAAATCGGTGTGGGTATGACACTTGACGAAATCAGAATAGCGAACACACCTGCATCCTTTGAACCCACTCTTGACTATGTGGTAACAAAAATGCCGAGATTTCCTTTTGATAAATTTACCGATGCAAACAACAAGCTTGGAACACAGATGAAGGCGACCGGCGAGGTGATGTCAATTGGAAGAACATTTGAAGAAAGTCTTTTAAAAGCAATTCGTTCATTGGAAATCGGTATATGGCATTTGCATCACAAAAAGTTTGATGAAATATCGGTTGCAGACCTGCTCGATTACATCAAAATTGGAACTGATGACAGAATTTATGCTATAGCAGAATTACTTCGCAAAGGTATAGAAATTGATACGATTTGCAAAAACACACAGATTGACAGATTCTTCATTAGAAAGCTAAAAAACATCATTGATGAAGAAGGAGCGTTAAAATATTCTGTTGGGAATACAGATGAACTTATAAAAGCAAAGAAAATGGGATTTTCAGATAAGGAAATTGCACTGTTGTGGAACAAACCTGAAAATGAAGTATTTAAAACAAGAAAAGAAGCATGCATTATGCCTGTATATAAAATGATTGACACCTGTGCATCAGAATTTGACAGCTATATTCCATACTTCTATTCAACCTACGAGGGCGAAAATGAATCAAAGGTATCGGATAAGAAAAAGGTAATCGTTCTTGGCTCGGGTCCTATCAGAATCGGTCAGGGTGTGGAATTTGACTATTCAACAGTACATGCCGTTAAAACAATTAAGGCAGCCGGTTTCGAGGCAATTATTATAAATAACAATCCCGAAACAGTTTCAACTGATTATACAACGAGTGATAAGCTCTATTTTGAACCGCTGACACCTGAAGATGTAATGAATATTATTGAATTAGAAAATGCAGAGGGTGTAATTGTAACCCTTGGAGGGCAAACTGCGGTAAATCTTGCACAGCCATTGTATGACAGAGGTGTAAAAATTATCGGTACAGACTGTGCAGCAATAGATAAAGCTGAGAACAGAGATGCTTTTGAAAAACTGTTAAAAGAGCTTGGTATCCCACAACCGCCCGGACGTGCAGTTACGAACATAGAAGATGGGATAAAGGCGGCGGAAGAAATTGGCTATCCCGTACTTGTAAGACCAAGCTTTGTATTAGGCGGACGTGCTATGCAGATTGTTGCAAAAGAAGAAGCTCTTCGCCACTATCTTAAAACTGCCGTAGAAATTGACGAAGATAAGCCGGTTTTGGTTGATAAATATATCAGGGGCAAGGAGCTTGAAGTGGATGCTATATGCGATGGCAAGTCAGTATTTGTTCCGGGTATTATGGAGCTTGTTGAAAGAACTGGAGTTCACAGCGGCGACTCAATAAGTGTTTATCCCACATACAGCGTATCCAAAAAGGTCAAGGAAACAATTCTTGATTATACCGAAAAATTAGGACTTTGCATTGGTATTATCGGACTTTTCAATATTCAGTTCATTGTGGATGAAAAAGAAAATGTTTATATCATAGAAGTAAATCCACGTTCTTCAAGAACGGTGCCATTTCTCTCAAAATCTACAGGCTACAGCCTTGCAGATATTGCAACTTTGGTTATCCTCGGAAAAAGCCTTAAAGAGCAAGGTATAACAGAAGTTTATCCTGACGAAAAACTGCGTCATTATGTAAAAGCACCTGCATTCTCATTTTCAAAGCTTAACGGAATGGATTCATACCTTTCACCGGAAATGAAGTCAACAGGCGAAGCAATCGGATATGATGATAAATTTCCAAGAGCAATGTATAAAGCGCTTACGGCTTCGGGAATGAAGCTTCAAAATTACGGAACGGTTGTTGTAACGCTTGCCGATGAGGATAAAGAAGAGGCCCTGCCGCTTGTTAAGCGCTTCTACGATATGGGATTCAACATCGAGGCAACAATCGGAACGGCAGAGTTTTTGAAAAAGCATGGCATTAAAACAAGAATACTCAGAAAGCTCTCAGAAGGAAGCACGGAGATACTTGAAGCAATTCGTGCAGGATATGTCAGCTATGTTATATGTACCCGTGCCATTCTATCGGGTGTGCACTACGAAGATGGCGTTGCAATAAGAAGAACAGCAACAGAAAATAATATCACAATGTTTACATCATTAGATACAGTAAAGGTTTTACTGGATGTTCTTGAGGAAATGACAATAGGAATATCTACAATAGACGCTTAAAGGAGGTATGCACAATGAAAAATAAAAAGACGGTAATTACAGTGGGTTCTGTTTTAGGTGGGACTTTTCTTGGACTGATTTGTTGTGCAGTAGTAAAATTTATCAACAGAGCAAGGAGGAACGGATAATGCACTTTACGAAAATGCACGGCCTTGGAAATGATTATTTGTATGTTTACGGCGAAGTGCCTGCAAATATTGAGGATTTGTCAATAAAGTTATCTGAACGCCACTTTGGAGCAGGTTCTGACGGAATGATATATATTTCTCCGTCAGAAATTTCAGATTTCAAAATGCGAATATTCAATGCAGATGGAAGTGAAGCAAAAATGTGCGGTAATGGCATCCGCTGTGTCGGAAAGTATGTATATGACAAAGGCTATACAGACAAAAAGCACCTCAGAATAGAAACTCTTTCGGGCATTAAAACACTTGATTTGAATGTTTCAAACGGCAAAGTAAAAACGGTATCTGTAGGAATGGGAAAAGCCGAGGTGTCAGAAAATCTACAGCTTGATGTAGATGGTGAAAAGGTCACCTGTACTCCTGTTTCTGTGGGCAATCCTCATGCAGTCAGTTTTGTTGCGGACATTGAAAAAGCACCGCTTTTGACGTTAGGGCCTAAAATGGAGCATCATCGTGCTTTTCCGGATGGAGTAAATGTTGAGTTTGTGGAAGTCATAGACAGGCACACTCTTAGAATGCGTGTATGGGAGCGTGGCAGTGGAGTGACAATGGCCTGCGGAACGGGTGCCTGCGCATCGACTGCGGCAGCAATAAAACAAGGTTACTGCTCGTTTGATGATGAAATATCTGTTGTGTTAGACGGTGGTACTCTGAAAATAAAAATAGCGCCGGACTATTCTGTTACCATGACGGGACCGGCAGAAATGATATACGAAGGAGATGTAATAGAATGATTACACCAAACACACATTACGCAGACTTAAAGGATTCATACCTTTTTTACAACATTGCACAGAAGACAAAGGCATATTTGGCAGCAAATCCCGATAAGCATCTTTATCGTATGGGCATCGGCGATGTATCACTTCCGCTTTGCGATGCTGTAATTCGTGCACTGCATGAAGCAGTTGACGATCAGGCGAAGAAAGAAAATTTTCACGGCTATATGCCCGAATGCGGAGCTACCTTCCTTCGTGAAACCATCGCAAAATACTATGCCGACAGAGGAGTAACAGTATCAACCGATGAAGTGTTTGTGTCCAGCGGTGCAAGTGACGAACTTGGTGATATTCTCGATCTTTTTGATAGATCCAGCTCTGCACTTGTAATCGAGCCTGCATATCCTGCATATGTTGATGCAAATGTTATGGCAGGCAGAAAAATAGTACATCTTGCCTCGGGAAAAGATAATGGATTTTTGCCATCACCATCCGAAGAGGTTAAGGCGGATATTTTATATATTTGTTCTCCGAACAATCCGACAGGTGCAGTGTTCAGCCGTAATCAGCTTCAGGCTTGGGTGAATTTTGCAAATGAAAATGGATCTGTAATTCTTTTTGATGCGGCTTATGAGGCGTTTATAGAAGATGAAAGTTTGCCTCACAGCATTTTTGAATTAGATGGAGCAGAAACCTGTGCAATTGAAATTTGTTCACTATCAAAAACAGCAGGATTTACAGGAACACGACTTGGTTATACTGTTATACCCAAAAAGCTTATAAGACAGAGCATGAATTTTAATGAAATGTGGGTAAGGAACCGTACCACAAAAACCAATGGTGTATCATACATAATTCAAAAAGGCGGTGCTGCAGTATTTACACCCGAAGGGCAGAAACAAATTCACGATAATATAAAGATTTATAAGAATAATGCAAAGGTGCTGATGAAGGCACTTGACAAACTTGGAATATGGTACTGCGGTGGTAAAAATGCTCCTTATATCTGGATGAAATGTCCGGATAGTATGGGAAGCTGGGAGTTTTTCGATTATCTCTTAAATGAGATTCAGGTTGTCGGAACTCCTGGAGAAGGATTTGGCGCTTGCGGCGAGGGATATTTCAGATTTTCCACTTTCGGAAGTCCGGAAGATACGGTAGAAGCTGCAAATCGTTTGGTAAGTTTGCTTGGAAAGAAGTGAGATAAATGAGAGATTATAAAGCAGAATTTGAAAATAGAGTTGAGTTCATAAAGTCTGTATTAGCTGATAGTGGTGCAAAAGGTATTGTATACGGAAATAGCGGAGGTAAGGATTCTGCATTGGTTGGGATTCTTTGCAAAGCTGCTTGCGAAAACACTGTTGGAATTATTATGCCTTGTAGCACAAAACGAAATTATGATGAAGATGCGGTGGATGCAAAAGAGGTTGCA
>JAZPYM010000018.1:0-13597 GCA_045544215.1 Congzhengia sp. | reverse complement strand
ACATATGAAAGAAAAAAGCGTAAACAAACAAATATTATACAAACAATTATTACTGTAATTTTGTTATGTATAGTATTTCTAACTATGGTTAGTTATTTTTACAAAAGTGCTGAGAATGAAGCTTATGAAAATCTTCATGTGCAGACAAAGCAGATTAAGGATGATATGCAGCTTCAGCTTTTATCTGACCGTGAAAACCTTGCGACGATGGCAAACTTTGCCGCAAAGCTTTACGCAGATGGTGAAAGCTACAATCTTATGTTTGAATCATTCAAGCCGATCGGCTTGATTGAAAATATAGGAATATTAAACCCTGACAACACTTTTGTAACAAAGGCGGGTTCGATCAATCTTGATGGACGAATTTCTTTTAAAGAAGAAAAAACAAAAGGTGAATACATAAGCGGGAGAGTCAAAGATCTTACAAGAGATAATTATGAAATTATAAGAAGTGCAGTTCCGATAAAAAATGGCGATGATGTTGTAGGAATTTTATATGGCGTTATCAAGCTTGATGTTATAGGCAAGAAATATAACAAAATGGCTAAGGAACTGGATGCTCAGCTTTTTGTTTATGATAAAGAAAGCGGAAATCTTGTGATAGATACCATCCATGACAAGCTGGGTAATATCTCATTTTTAAAAGACCGTGAATATAATAAAGGTTACTCATACGAAAAAATGATGGAAAGTGATAAGGGCTACACATCATTTGTATCTGCATATACAGGCGAAGATTTGTATGTGCATTACTCCGCTCTTGAATCACTTGGGTGGATGATAACCCTTGCGAGATATGAATCTCAGGTGTTTGCCAAAACACATACCACATCTCGAATTTTGTTTACTGCATTTTTGATTATGGTCACCATTATGGTTTTGTACATGCTGATTCTTATGGCAAACGAGAAACGCAGAAATTATGCTATGGTGCGTGCTTCCAACATAAGAAAACTTCTTTTGGAAATCAATCAGCAACAGAATAACATTACAAAGGCTTTAAAACAGGTTTGCCTTTTTGCACAATCAAGGTCAGCAATATTCTTTGACACGGATGGCGAAGATTATAATTACTCTATGCCGAAGTTTGAGGATATCGTTCTTTGCGGCGAGGAAAGAAAATATTTCATATCCCAAATATTACATTATGCTGCCGAACTTCACAAGGTGAATAAGGCAACTGTTGGGGTTATGTGCATAAAACCAAACGATCATCTAACAAAAACAAACCCGAAGTTTTACGAGTTTCTGAAAAAACACAATATCCACGAAGTTTCTTTTGCTGCTGTAACAAATAAAGATAATCATGCAACGGTTTTGGGCTCAATTAATTCTAAAAAAAGCAAGACTACAAGAATACTTTTGGAGGATATCGCAGTTTGCTTTTCCATTGCAATTTACAACAAAAAGCATTTAAGCAAAACGGAAATTGCGGCAACCACTGATTCTTTAACCGGAGTGTCTAACCGAGTTACATACAAAAAAGACCTTTTGGTATTTGATGAAATGAAGCCGGAAAAGTTTTCCTGCATTTATATTGATGTTAATGAACTTCACCTTCGTAATAATAAGTATGGTCATGCCGCAGGGGATGAAATGCTTTTGTATATTGCAAACACCCTAAAAGAAGTGTTCTTTGGGCATCATATTTACCGAATGGGCGGCGACGAATTTTTGGTGTTTATAAAGAACTGTGAGCAGGAAGTTGTAAAGAAAAATATTGAAACACTGATTGAACAATTAAAGCCGATGGACTATCATGTTGCTATCGGTATGTCTTATAGAACACAAAATTCAAATACTGAGGAAATGGTAAAGGAAGCCGAAATCCGAATGTATGAGGCAAAAGCACAATATTATCAAAACAAGGAACAACAAAGCGTCTCGAAAACAGAAGATAAAGGATATGTTCAAGTTAAAACGGGTATTCGTGAAATTGATGCTATGATTTCTATGATGAAAGAGCATTATAACGGTATCTATCGTGTTTCGCTTGAAACGGATAAAGCACATCGAATTTTAATGCCTGCATATTTAGGCTATAACGAGGACGAAGAACATTTTTCAAAGCTTCTCGCAAAATACATAGAGGAGACAGTTGATTCTGATTTCCACAGGGCAATTATGAGTTTTCTCAACTATGACGCATTAAGGCGTCAGCTTTTAGATGGCAAGATTCCTAAAATCACATACAAAAAGACCAATGGTGAAACGGTGATACTTAGCATTTATAAGTTAGGTGATAGAGAAGATTCTACCGGCGAAACGCTTTGGGTTTTTGCAAAAGATTAAGATTTGTTTGACAAAGACAGTTCATTGTGTTAAAATTAGTAGCAAGTGAATAGTTAGCAAAATCGGCGAAAGCCGGTGACGCAAAGCAAAGAGGCTAAAGCTACATGCCACGCCAGTCCAGCTGCAATGATAAGAGTCTTTTTCGAAGGCTTTCTGTTGTTGCAGCTTTTTTTTTGGAGGAGTTTATGAATGTTGTAAACAGAGAAGAGAAGAAATTTTTAATCAGCCTTGAAGAATTTCGGAATAAATCCCATTATCTCGACGGTTTGATGATACAGGATGAACACAACGGAACAGACGGATACATCATACGGTCCCTTTATTTTGACACAGTCTATGATGATGATTTTTTCGAAAAGCTTGAAGGTGTTGAAACAAGACGGAAAATACGCCTGAGGATTTATGATCCCAAACACGACTTTGCCATGCTTGAAATGAAACAAAAGCAAGGAGCATCGCAGATGAAGCGTTCCCTTCGCATGACAAAGGCTGACGCTGAGGCTCTTATTGCAGGAAAATATGAAGTTTTGCTAAACTATGAAGAAGATTTTGCAAAAGAGTGCTATGGGCTGATGCAATATAAGTGCTATCGCCCCAAAACCATTGTGCAGTATAACAGAAAAGCATATATAGCCAAGGAAAACAAAATCAGAATTACCTTTGATAACAACATTGTTGCTACCGAAACAAACCTTGATTTGTTTTCGGAAAACCTGGTGATGTATCCCGTTTTAGATAAATTCAATGTTGTTCTGGAAGTGAAATTCAACGGTTTTTTGCTTGATTACATCAGGCAGTTTATCAATAGCATCAATAAAAGCGAGTTATCAGTGAGTAAATACGCGCTGGCTCGGCAGCAGAGCTATGCGGAAATATAAAGGAGAGTAAAAATGAGAAGTCAGATATTTAATTTAATTAAAGACCAGTCAACACTTACATGGGAGCAAATTGCCGCAAACATTATTGTTTCGGGAATTTTAGGTTTTTTGATTTTTATATCCTATATGATTTCCCACAGAGGAACAATTTACAGTAAAAAGTTTAATGTTTCACTCGTTGTTCTTACCGTACTTACTTCAATGGTTATGACGGTTATCGGCAACAATGTGGCATTGTCGCTAGGTATGGTTGGTGCACTGTCTATCGTGCGTTTCAGAACTGCCATTAAAGATTCCCGCGACACTGTTTACATATTCTGGACCATAATCGTAGGTATTTGCTGCGGTGTGGGTGACTTTGTTGTGGCAGGAATCGGAAGCAGCTTTGTGTTTATCCTGCTTTTAATCTTTGGGGCCGTTAAAAACAACAACCGCATGCTTGTGATTATCCGAGGCGGCAGAACAAAAGAAACACAGATTCAGGCAGTGATGTATAAGTTTTTTGGGGCAAAGGCAGTGCTTCGTGTTAAAAACTCAACAGACACATCTATTGAATTTATCTATGAGATTACACAGAAACTACTTCATCAAGCAGAAAGAAAACACAATGTTGCAATCAATGACGAAATTTATAAAATCGGAAATATACAGTATGTGAACACAGTGATGCAAAACGACGAAATTTCTAACTGATTTTTTGGAGGTGTAAGGGTTGAAATACAAGTTAATAGGATTATCTGCAGCAGCCCTTACGCTGATTGCTGTAATCTTTATAAGTCAATCTATGCCGGAAGATAACGGCAAACGATACATAGAGCATATTATGGCACAAGAAAAAACGGCTTGTAATTTACACGAAGATGATACCCTTTGTACGCATCTGCCGATTGTGAATATCAATACAAACGGAATAGAAATTCCCGGTAAACCTATCTATGATGAAAATTTTGATGTTATAGATTATACCTTGGCTGAAGATGGGGCAACAACTATACAGGCATCTTTAGATGTCGTTGACAACCAAAAGACATACAATCACCTTAGTGACAATGCTCAAAATATGGGCGATGTGATGATGAGGGTAAGAGGTCATTCATCAAGAAGATTTGAAAAGCCCAATTATTTCATTCGTTTTGTAAATGATGACGGAACCAATCATCCCCAAAGCTTTCTCGGGATGGACGCACATCACGAGTGGGCACTCCACGGACCGTTTCTTGATAAAACACTTATCCGGAATTATATGTGGTATAACATATCCGGTGAAATTATGGATTACAGCCCAAATGTAAGGTTTTGTGAACTTATAATAAATGGGGAATACAGAGGCCTTTATCTTGCAACGGAAATGATTACAGCAGGAAAGGAAGGTGCAAGACTATCCCTTTCCGTAAATAAAAAAGACAACACCTTTTCGGGCTATGCTCTCCGTCTTGACTGGGGAGACACCGACGAAGCAAACAAACTTTATCCTTTTACAAACTACACCACAAGGGCAAAAACGCAGCACGAGCTTGTATATCCAGGCACAAAAAATATGACACCTGAGCTTAAAGAAGCCATAAAGAATGAGTTTTCATTATTTGAAAAAACACTTTATTCATATGACTACAACAACGAAAAATATGGATACAAAAATTATATTGATGTGGATTCATTTGTGGATTATTTTCTGATAAACGAGCTTACCTGCAACTATGACGCGGGCTCGCTTTCAACTTATATCTATAAAGACACTTCGGGTAAATACAAAATGTGCGTGTGGGATTTTAACTCTGCCTGCGATGCTTATCAGGAGCAGGCAATGCCCACTAATGAATTCAGACTCAATACGGTTTTATGGTTTCAGATGCTTTTTATGGATGATGCGTTTACCGACAGAGTTATTGAACGATACGCAGAGCTTCGTAAAACAGTTTTCAGTGAAGAATATCTCTTCGATTTTATAGATGATACCGTAGATTATTTAGGCTCTGCGATTGACAGAAATTACGATAGATGGGGACATACATTTAGTCAGGACTACGATTTGCTTCATCCGACCCATAGAAATCCAAGGAACTATGAAGAAAGCGTCGGACAACTTAAAAGTTTTGTTACAAAAAGACTTGCCTTTATGGATGAAAATATAGAGTCCTTAAAGCAACACAGTGCAGAATCAAAAACGAAAAAATACAATGAAGTTTCAGATTAAATGAAAAGGAGGTACAGGTTTTGAAAAAGTTCATTATAACAATATCTGCCATCATACTTGTACTCCTTGCGTTTGATTGGATTTATTTCCACGAGGGTGTGTATTTTCGTTCCGGCAAGGACGAAAAAAAGCCGATAGAATATTTTATGAAGGTAGACGACGAAGAAATTTATATGAAAAAGGGCAATTCCTTTGAACCATTTGAGATTAGAGGTGTAAACCTAGGTTCAGGTATTCCCGGCGAGTGGGCAACATCTTTTGCTATTGACGAAGAGACCTACTTAAGATGGTTTTCCTATATTCAGGATATGGGCGCAAATACCATTCGTGTTTATACCATTCAGAGCGACACCTTTTATAATGCCTTTTACAAATACAACAAAGATAACAAAACTCCGCTTTACATGCTTCACGGCGTATGGGTAAATGACTATGTTTTAAATTCTCACCGAGATGCGTATAGCGAAGATTTTTATGATACATTTTTGGAAAACTGCAAAATCATGGTAGATGTTATTCATGGTGAACGAAAGCTTAATTTAGGCAGGGTTGCAAGTGCAGGCCACGGCACATATCAAAATGACATCTCTGATTGGGTGATTGGATACATTCTCGGTGTGGAATGGGATGACGCAACCGTTGCATATACCGATGATCTGTATAAAGGTAAAGAGGGTTATTCATCCTACAAGGGTGAGTATATGTATACCTCGGATGATGCCACACCATTTGAAACTATGCTTACAATGGTGGGGGATAAAGTAATTGAATTTGAAACAAAACGCTATGGGGATCAAAGACTTGTTGCGTTTTCTAACTGGCCCACAACAGATCCGTTTGAGTATCCTAAAATTATCAAGGATTTCTTTATGAAATGTGCCCGTGTGGATATGGAACATATTAAGACAACAGATGCTTTTATTCCTGGACAATTTGCATCGTATCATGTATATCCCTACTATCCATATTATTTAAGTTTTGCTGAGGATTGGTCGGTATTTGGTATTGAGTCGAAGGAAACTTTCCGTAATGAAAAGGGCAATATTAATGCATACCGCGCATACCTTACAATGCTTAATAACCACCACACCATGCCCGTTGTGATATCAGAATTTGGTGTATCTACGGGCAGAGGCATGGCGCAGGTGGATAAAGATACTGGCAGAAATCAGGGAAATACATCCGAACATGCACAAGGTCAGGCACTTATTGAGTGCTGGGAAGATATTAAGATTACGGGCTGCAACGGCGGATGTGTGTTTACATGGCAGGACGAATGGTTTAAGCGTACCTGGAACACAATGCACGCAGTAAATCTTACAAGAACGGCATATTGGTCTGACTATCAAACGAATGAGCAGTATTTCGGGCTTTTGTCATTTGATCCGGGAAAAGAAAAGAGCGTCTGCTATGTGGATGGCGATGTTTCAGAGTGGACAGAAAACGATAAAGTTCAAAGCGGAAACACAGCGCTTTCGGTTAAATATGACGAAAGGTTTATGTACTTTCTCGTAAAGAAAGATGGATTTGATTTTGAAAATGAGATTTTATATATTCCGCTTGATGTTACCCCAAAAACAGGCAGTAATTATTGCAATAACTTTGGTGTAAAGTTTGACAGGGATGCAGATTTTGTAATTGTGCTTAACGGAAAAGATAACAGTCGTATTATGGCGCAGGAACGCTATGATGCGCTTCGTTCAACATATTCAAAAGACCTCTATAAATTTGATACATACTTTAAAGAAAATATTCCGGATAAAAATTCTCCGGAGTTCGTAAAAGTTGAACTGATACTCCGTACTGCGATTGCGCTTTCCCCCGAAACAAAGGAAACGGTTGCCGAAAGTTATGAAACAGGAAAACTTTTATACGGCAATGCAAACCCCGAAAGCAAAGACTTTAATTCTTTGGCAGATTTTTGCGTGAGCGGGGATTATATTGAAATCAAACTTCCCTGGCAACTTTTAAACTTTGCAGACCCCTCTAAAATGCTTGTCCACGATGACTATTATGACGGAAACTATGGTATTGAATATATTGGAATTGATAAAATGTATGCAGGCGTTGGCACGGGAGCGGATAGAATTTCGCTTGGTGAAATTAAGCTTAAAGGCTGGGGTAACAAGGTTACCTATCACGAAAGACTGAAAAGCTCATATTATATAATGCAGAATTTATGGAAAGGGCGTGAATAAGATGAAAATTGAACTTATGATTTATGTTTATATTGCAATTTGCATCAGCATGATTGTGTATAACATTATTTATGTTTTCATCTTAAAATACAGAGAAAAAGCCCTTGCTGCGAATTCTGAAAAGTTTGAAAAAATCATATGCAGTGAAATTGCACAAATGAAAGACGGTGTGGGTGTTTCTGAAAAGCATAAGGCGTTTTTATGCAAAAGGCTTGACAGAACAGCAGGCATTACCGCTTTTGATAAAGCCCTTGAAAAAATCTATCACAATGAACCTGAAGCGGTAGAGAAGTATATTGTTGATACATTTTCTGTGTTTGAGTATCTTACCCACCGCTATATCAGTAAGGACACGCTTAAAATTGCGTATTTTCCATACATACTCCATAAGTACAACATATTAAAGCATTACGAAAGCGAACGGCTGACAGACGCGCTTTTAAACCTTTTAAGGTCATTTAATATTTATTGCAGAGAAAATACTTTAAAAGCGCTTTACAATATGCAAAACCCTGATGTTGTAGCCAAATCCTTAAGAATTATTGACCAAAATCTTTCGTTTCATCATCCGAAGCTGATATGCGACGGATTGATGTTTTACAAGGGGGATAAGGAAGTTTTAAAGGAGAAACTTTTTAAAAGCTTCCACATGTTTTCCGTGCAGATGCAGGTCAATATCCTAAACTATTTTAGATTTGGAAATGTTAAATGCGACCGGGAAATGCTTGCGCTGCTTAAAAATGAGAAAGTCGATAACGAAATCCGTTATTCTGCAATTCGGTATTTTGAAAAGTTTCCGTCAGAGGAAGCAAAGCCTACCATATTAAATCTGGCGGAAAATTCCGAAGGCAGAACGTGGGAATATCAGGCGATTGCAACCTCAGCGCTTAAATCCTATCCCGGCGATGTGACCTTTCGCATTTTGGTTAAAAACCTTTCAAACACCAATTGGCATGTAAGGCAAAATAGTGCCATATCCTGCGAAAAGTTAGGATACACATACCAGGATTTGATAAATGTGTTTGACGGAAACGACAGATATGCAAGAGAAATTATGCGGTACCGTCTTGACAGAAGAAATGCAGAAAGCGAGGCGGCTACATGATGATAGAAATGGAAACAGTGAAGCTGATATTTGATATCATTGGTGTTTGTTTTATTGTTTACTTAATTGGCTATTCCACATTTTTGTTTTTATCGGTGGTGATTGGTGCAACCACTCTTTATAAAAGAAAAATGCAGGACAGAATGATGAACAAATTTACTGAAAATTATTTTGTGCCAATAACGATTGTTACCCCTGCTTACAATGAAGAAGTTACCGTTGTGCAGACTGTAAAGTCGCTTTTAACTCTTGACTACAAACTTTATGAAATTATTGTGGTAGACGACGGCTCAAAGGATAGTACATCACAACAGTTAATCGATGCATACAATATGCATCCGGTAAGAAGACCGCTTCACAGGTCTATTGACTGTCAACCTGTAGAATTTATTTATGAATCACACGAACAAAAAGTGCCACTTACACTTATCCGTAAGAAAAACGGCGGCAAGGCAGACGCACTTAATATGGGTATCAATGCGGCACAGTATCCCTATTTTATCTGTATGGATGCAGACTCTGTTTTGCAGTACGACTCACTTAAAAAATTGGTTGTACCTGTTTTAGAGGAAGAAAATGTGGTTGCCGTTGGCGGAACAGTAAGACCGTGCAATGATGTGGAACTGTTCGAGGGCAAGGTTGTCAAATACAGACTCCCTAAAAATATTTTGGCTTGTATGCAACTACTCGAATATGACCGTTCATTTTTGGCGTCAAGGATACTTTTTGACAAATTCAATGGCTCTTTGATTATTTCGGGAGCCTTTGGAATGTTCAAAAAGGAAACAGTTATTGCAGCAGGTGGGTATGACCACGGCACAATGGGCGAGGATATGGAACTTGTGGTAAAACTCCATTCCTACTGCCTTACCAATAAAATCCCCTATTCCATCAAATACGCAACTGATGCGGTTTGTTGGACACAGGTGCCTGAAAAGTTAGGCGACCTCAAAAAACAAAGAAAGCGTTGGCACTTAGGACTTTTCCAGACAATGTGGAAGCATAAAAAGATGATGGCAAATCCAAAATACGGCGCAGTTGGTTTCATATCGTATATGTATTTTCTTTTATACGAATTGCTTTCGCCGTTTATTGAGGTTTTTGGCGTGTTCACAATGATTGCAGCATACTTAATTGACCTTTTGAACTTGCCGTTTATGCTGCTCTTTATGCTGATTTATGCATCCTATAACTCGATACTCACTTTGACAGCATTCTTTTCAAGAATACAGACCATTGACTTAACCGTCAAACCCAAGGATTGTTTTAAAGCGATTATGCTTTGCTTTTTCGAGGTTACAACACTTAGATTCATTATGGCATTTGTCCGCCTTACAGCATTTAAGGGATACAAAAAGAAAAAACTGGATTGGGGACGGATTGAAAGAAAAGCAATGAATATTTAAACAAAAGAGGTGGTACGGAAAATGAAAAAGTTCATATTGCTCTTACTGGCATTGTTTGCGTTTTTTGTGCAGCCTGTCTTTGCCGAGGTTGTAACCACACAGAATACTCAAGGGTATGCAGATTACCTTTATGTCGCAGGAAATCCGGATAACTACCCTATAGAATATTACGATGAAGATGCAAAAGCGTATAAGGGTGTAATCCCTGATTTGCTAAGCGAAATTTCAGATCAGACTGGGCTTGATTTCGTTTATATTAACGGAAATAAAAACGTAAGACACAAAATGGGCGAAAATCTTCAGGTCGATATTATTTCTTCAATGGAGGCAAGTGTTTCTTACGGCAAGGACTATCTCGAGCTGATTGCTTATGAAAAAAACGGGGTGCCCATACAATCCGGTCTCGTTTTTACAGCTGTTGCAGAAGATAGCGAAATTGCCGCCATAAAGGTTGCTACAGATACGATACCCGGGGCAACAAAAAGCAGTATATACCTGTCCTATGCGTCACAAACCTCAAAAACAAGCTATAAATGGATTATAGGCACACTGTTGTTGTCCTTTATTCTTCTTGTATTTGTCGCATTTTTGTTTTTACGACTCAGGAGAATAAGAAAAGAAAACGAAGTTGACAAAATGACAGATGCAGAAACCGGAATGGGAAATCTGCAGTTTTTCAAATATCATTTCAGGTACACCATAGGAGATATTTCAAGAAATCTGTATCACATTGCATATATCATTCTGGATAGTAGTTATCTCCGCTCCTACCATGGTGACAGTTCATTTGAAGAGGTTTTAAAATACACAGCATCTGTTCTTTCTGAATATACAGGCGATAGAGAAATAGCTGCACGAATTACGGAAAACGGTTTTGCACTTGCGTATCAGTCTACAAATGATGAAGATGCTAAGAAAAGGCTTAAAGAAGTTATGGATAAACTTAATAGCTTTGAGGGAATGAAAGATAAAAGCAATAAGCTAGTTTTCCACGCAGCAGCCTATCATCTTGCGTCATCAGATAGAAATTGCGAAATTTTGTTATTTAATCTAAGAAAAAACTGCAACAGAATTTTTGGAACTGACGAGCAAATTATGTATTGTGACATCCATTCTATGAATATGGTACAGGAGGAAAAGAAAATTACAGAAAGCATCTTAAAGGGGTTTGAAAATAATGAATTTAAGATGTACCTGCAGTTCATCGTTGATAACAAAACAAAGAAGATTGTGTCAGCAGAAGCACTTTCAAGATGGGACAGTCGTGAAAAAGGACTGATAGGTCCCGGTAAATATATTCAGAATATGGAAAATTCAGGATTGATATCAAGGCACGATTTTCATATGTTTGAACTTGCTTGCCGACAGCTTGAAAAATGGAAGGATACTGAATACAGCCACATCACTGTTTCTTGCAACTTTACAAGAATTACACTTTCTGAAGAAAACTTTGTAGATAAGCTCAAGATGATTTCGGGCGGATACAATTTTGATAAATCAAAAATAACCATAGAAATTACAGAGGATGCTATCGAAAAGGACAGGGAAACTGCAACAAAGAATGTAAAACTATGTAAAGAGCTTGGCTTTAAAATTTATCTTGATGACTTGGGGAGCGGTTACACATCACTTGCAAATCTTTGTGACTATCCAATTGATGTGGTTAAAATTGACCGTGATATTTTGCTTAAAACCGAGCTTGAAAGTGGGAAAAAATTATTTGCCGGAATAATCGCCCTTGCGCATAATATGGATATAAAAGTTATTTGCGAGGGTGTTGAAACAGAAGAGCAGAATGCACTCGTGTCAGAATCTGATTGCGATTTTGTTCAAGGGTGGTATTATTCAAAAGCACTTCCGTTGGAGGAATGTGAGTCGTATATATCATCAAAATCAATTTAACTTGCAATTAAATCTTTGTTTTTGTTGGCATTTTTAAATTATAGGATAAAATTAAAATAATTGTATTTATATAAAAGGCAAGGAGCACAATCGAACGTAGGTTGTGCTCCTTGCCTTTTATATCCTTGGTTCTCCGTATTCTCTGTTCATTGCAACCACGGAAACTGCCCGTTATTTTCCAAATTTGCAGACGTCAATGCCTTCTACAAGTTTTCCATAGGTAATGGCTTTTCTTAAGGTGCTTTTATTAAGTGCCCAAAGGGTAGTTGCAACGCTAAACCATATCCGCCGATATCAGCTGTTACGTCGAAAAACAGATTCGAATCCTTCAATTCTTCAAAAGCAGGTATCTGCTTGAATAAGGGTTTTACATCATATATTTTGGTGCCTCCTTCAGCAAATTGCACACTCAAACGATATTCGGGAAGGGGAGATGCATTTTTGATTTTGTAAAACATAAAATTCCCTCCTTATTCCAACGGAGGAAGCTGCTTGAATTCCTGAATTTCCCACATTAAAAGGAATTTCTCTTTGTGCAGAGAACCCCATTCTTTTACCATTTCAAGAGTCTTGCCTGGCAATGATCATCCAATAACCTTTCGTCAGAAATTGTAATTGCAGCCACATCATCGCCATATCATATCACGGTATCGTGATAATATCAATTGATTTATGACAAAAAGGATACAAATAGTACGAGTGAACAAGTCCAATAAAAATGGACAATAGCAAAAACAGACCTCCTATGGAAGAATAAAATAAACTACCATATTATTACTATAAAAAATATAAAATAAAATTAGAAGAGGAACAAAACCTCTGTATTTATTCAGTTTGCAAGATTGTGATTCGCTTTTCAAAAATCAGCAGTGTTCTGATATTATAATTAATAGGAGGGCATTGTAGAATAGATTATTAAAAAGGACAGAACAGAGAGAAAGGTAAGGAGAATAAGAAATTTTAAAAGTTAATATGGACTTTGATAAGGGTAAAGTTTGCTCGTATCAAGTCCACCGATGTTAAAGAGTAGTTTGCAATTTTTACACATTTATGATATTACCGTAGGGGAAGATGATTTTGCAAATAATATTCCACATTTTCTTATAAATTGTAAATATGGGAGGGCCGTGTCAAAAGCAGAGGCTCTACCTATAGTAGTACTAGACAACATGCATCCTGAACATATGCGTGGTGACTTTTCTGATTCGCCGTACGGACCTAATACGGATTTTTTATTCAAACTTTTGTTGAAATGTGCATGGGTGATATGTAAAAGGTATGAAATTTGACCTAACCCGGCACGAGACAGCACAAATATTGTTGAAAAAAAGAAGAATTTCACTTAAAAAGAAAAATGTATCAGTGCTTGTTTTGCATGGTTTTTATTTTGGCTGTTTTATTAAAAAAACGTGTTTGTACACTTGACAATTTGCCTTGAAAATGGTATGCTACTATTGTATATACATCACAATGGGGTGTGGTTTATGAAAAAGCGAAATTGGCTTTGGATATTTATAATTTTGATAATAGTAGTTCTGGTTGGAAGTGTTGTGATAAAACATTGGAACTCGTTGGAAGCTTTGGTTGATTCTTTCCGCTATTCTCAGGATGAAGTCGTTGAA
>JAZPYM010000017.1:0-3159 GCA_045544215.1 Congzhengia sp. | reverse complement strand
TTACATGTAATTTATCCTTTATGATATTCTGATATGCCTTTTCCATTTCAATTTGTGATTTCTTTTTCTTCGGGTGAGCAAAGAGGTTTTGTTCCTTATCATTGGATTTTCTTCTCTTTTTCTTTATTTTTCCATCTTTATCAACTTCAGGATGATCATTGCTATGTCGGGTTTCTTCCGTTGTCATTAACGTGTATTTCGATCTCTTCAGCCTTTCTGCTTCTTTGGGGATCCCCTCAGCAATTAACCTTGCCTGCTCATCTTTTCTTACCTCGGATACTACTTTTTCGTTAAAGTTCTTTATCAGGTGAAATTTATCATATACCCCATTGATCCATGGACATCGGGATTTAAAAGCAGCCAGGAAATCGGCATTCATATCGGAGGCAACACACTCAACTCCTTTCATCCATTCAATTCCTACATGATCAATAAAATCGTATACGCCATCCTTTGTTTTTCCATACGCCAGCCAGAGAACATGCCCGGTGGTATCCAGGTCCATTATCACTGTTGCATACACATGCCCCTTGTGAAGGGAAAATTCATCTATTCCAAGTCTTTTGGATTGTTTCTCCGGCTTAATAAACTCCAGACCTTCACCATTAACCGTGTAGGTACGATCTAATCGCCTTTTATCTACCTTTACGTTATGCTCTCTTGGACTGTCATCCAAAAGAACAGGAAAGGTTGTCTGTTCAAAACCTTTTACTCCTGGCATAACTAGATAATCATGATGATCATGATATAAATTTAAACCAAGGTCTGTATCTATTTGATTACAAGTAGCGTAGAATGAAACCACATGAGGGCCTCCTGTTTTGTTGTGTTTTTTTATTTTACAAGAGAGCCCTCTTTATTTTTTTGTGTGTATTGTCTGTTTTTTTAAACAATCCCATTAAAATATTTACAGAACCAAAAATTTAAATAATTAGTGGGAATTCTGAAATCTCTTATTATTGCTGGTTTAACATAAAATTGCTTTATTTTTACACAAAGTGATTAAATAATAAACAATATAGCGTATAAAATTCAAAAAATTGAAAAAAAATAAAAAAATCAGTTGACGAAAATTAAGAAAACATTAAAATACACATCACTCGCTGAGCAGAACGGCAAAGCGAAAACGAAAAAAGTTCTTTAACAACGAATCTAGACAATCTGTGTGGGCACTCGCTAGTACATTGAGCGAAGCAAAAAGAAGCTTAATGAGTGAGTGTCAAGCTAAGAGCAAAGACAGTAATTCAAGAGCTAAAAAACTTAACTTTAAAAATTTAAAGTGAAGAGTTTGATCATGGCTCAGATTGAACGCTGGCGGCAGGCTTAATACATGCAAGTCGAACGGTAACATGAGAAAGCTTGCTTTCTTGATGACGAGTGGCGGACGGGTGAGTAATGCCTGGGAAGCTGCCTGAATGAGGGGGACAACACCTGGAAACGGGTGCTAATACCGCGTATACCCTGAGGGGGAAAGACCGGATACGGTCACATTCAGATGCGCCCAGGTGGGATTAGCTAGTTGGTGGGGTAACGGCCTACCAAGGCGACGATCTCTAGCTGGTCTGAGAGGATGATCAGCCACACTGGAACTGAGACACGGTCCAGACTCCTACGGGAGGCAGCAGTAGGGAATATTGCACAATGGGGGGAACCCTGATGCAGCCATGCCGCGTGTGTGAAGAAGGCCTTCGGGTTGTAAAGCACTTTCAGTATGGAGGAAGTTAAGGCAGTTAATAAGTGCCTTGATTGACGTTACATACAGAAGAAGCACCGGCTAACTCCGTGCCAGCAGCCGCGGTAATACGGAGGGTGCGAGCGTTAATCGGAATAACTGGGCGTAAAGAGCTCGTAGGCGGTTAGTCAAGTCAGATGTGAAAGCCCCGGGCTTAACCTGGGAACTGCATTTGAAACTGACGAACTAGAGTACTGTAGAGGGAGGTAGAATTCCAGGTGTAGCGGTGAAATGCGTAGATATCTGGAGGAATACCGGTGGCGAAGGCGGCCTCCTGGACAGAGACTGACGCTGAGGAGCGAAAGCGTGGGGAGCAAACAGGATTAGATACCCTGGTAGTCCACGCCGTAAACGATGTCAATTAGAAGCATGTGGCCGAGAGTTGTGTGTTTCTAAGCTAACGCGATAAATTGACCGCCTGGGGAGTACGGCCGCAAGGTTAAAACTCAAATGAATTGACGGGGGCCCGCACAAGCGGTGGAGCATGTGGTTTAATTCGATGCAACGCGAAGAACCTTACCTGGACTTGACATAGTGAGAACGCTGAAGAGATTTAGCGGTGCCGCAAGGAGCTCACATACAGGTGCTGCATGGCTGTCGTCAGCTCGTGTCGTGAGATGTTGGGTTAAGTCCCGCAACGAGCGCAACCCTTGTTCTTTGTTGCCAGCACGTAAAGGTGGGAACTCAAAGAAGACTGCCGGTGACAAACCGGAGGAAGGCAGGGATGACGTCAAGTCATCATGGCCCTTACGTTCAGGGCTACACACGTGCTACAATGGGTTGTACAGAGGGAAGCGAAGCCGCGAGGTGGAGCGGAACCCAGAAAGCAACTCGTAGTCCGGATTGGAGTCTGCAACTCGACTCCATGAAGTCGGAATCGCTAGTAATCGCGAATCAGAATGTCGCGGTGAATACGTTCCCGGGCCTTGTACACACCGCCCGTCACACCATGAGAGTCGGTAACACCCGAAGCCTGTGAGCTAACCAGGCCATTCAATGGAGTACCTAAATACGCCTGAAATGACAAAAACAAATTTTTTCTGAGTTGTCGGCCGTAAAATACAAAAAGTATTTTTACGTCCTTCCGCCTTGAAAAAACAAGGTTTTTGAACATTTCAAGGTTCAAGGAATTTATTGTGGAAATTTTGAAGGCAGAACAAGCAAAAAATCGAAGCATATATTAAATATTTGCAAGATTTTTTACGAAGTAATGGCAAAAAAATTTACATAATAAACGCATTTGGATACTGCATTGAATGGCTCGGAGGCAGCAGTCGAAGGTGGGATCGATAATTAGGGTGAAGTCGTAACAAGGTAGCCGTTCGAGAACGAGCGGCTGGATCACCTCCTTTCTAAGGAGACATCAGAATAATTAATGTATTCTGAGAATTACCTAGGTCGGTACAGCTAAGAGCTGTAACAAAAAA
>JAZPYM010000016.1:0-2016 GCA_045544215.1 Congzhengia sp. | reverse complement strand
AATGGCATTTGTGGCAAGAATATGGGGACAATTTTCAAAAAATATGGTCTGAGTTCCTTCTCTTTTTGTTTTCAAATTCAACACCTCTACCATATTTTTTTCGTGTTTTTTTAAATTATACTAAAAAAGAGCCATGCCTATTTTGCAGGACTCTCTCCTTCATCAAATTCGCAAATTTCAATGGCGTCCTCGCCGTCTGCTTCTTTCAGTTTAACGCAAATAATTTCATTTCTCGAGGTAGGAATATTTTTCCCGATAAAATCTGCCCGAATAGGGAGTTCTCTGTGTCCGCGATCCACCATAACGGCCAGCTGAATTTTGGCGGGTCTGCCAAACGCTAAAAGAGCATCCATAGCGGCGCGCACTGTTCTGCCTGTAAAAATCACATCGTCCGTTAAAATCACAGTTTTTCCTGTTAAATTTTCAGGAATTTGACTGTTTGAAACCTTAGGACCATCTGCTTGTTTTTGGGTTAAGTCATCCCGATAAAAAGTAATGTCCAGGGTACCCACAGGCAGGGGATTGGGCGTTCCGATTTTTTGATAAATACAATCGGAAAGCCTTTTTGCAAGCGGAACACCACGGGTTTTAATTCCAATTAAAATGATATCTTCTGTTGCATCATTACGCTCAACAATTTCGTGCGCAATTCGCACGATAGCGCGGTTTATGGCGGTTTCGTCAAAAACTCTGGATTTTAGCTTCATACACATTCATTCCTTTGTAATTAAAATCCCGCCTGTCATAAACAAGTGGGAATGCGGTGTTCGTTTTGTCGTTTTTTGTCTTAAGCCAATTGTACCATAGACATCCGCAAAAGTAAAGTTTTTGTTATGAACAAATTATAAATATTTTTTCTAAACCATGCTGATTTGTGTTATAATAGAGTCATCAAATATGATTTGGAGCAAAGATATGAAGATTTTAGTCAGCGCATGCTTGCTTGGAACACCCTGTCGATATGATGGGCGCTCGGTGCCGTGCAAACAAGTGATAGAATTGGAAACACAGCATGAATTAATCCCATTTTGTCCTGAGGAGGCGGGGGGACTTTCTACGCCAAGGGTTGCGGCGGAACGAAAGGGAAATCAGGTTTTCACAAAGAATGGAAAAGATGTAACCAAGGAATACACCTTAGGCGCAGCTCTTGCCAAAAACCTTGCAGAAAAAGAGGGATGCACACTTGCCATTTTAAAAGCAAAAAGCCCCTCCTGCGGTTGTGGCAAAATTTATGACGGCACTTTTTCCAAAACCCTTACAGATGGAGATGGCGTGACAACTGAAACACTAAAAAATGCGGGGATTCGTGTTGTTTCAGAAACACAATTAAAAGACGCCGCTCGTCTTTTATGCATAGATGCGGATTGACGAAAATCAAATTTTATGATACAATGACGCGGTAGATAAAAGGGAACACAGTACCAACCAAGAAATTTTTATATATTTTAGGATGATTTAACATGAAACAATTATTATCGCTATTTGGTGCATTTTCTAAAATAGGAGCGTTTACTTTTGGTGGAGGCTATGCCATGCTGGAGCTTATGAAAGTAGAGCTTTGCCATAAACATAAATGGTGTACGGAAACAGAGCTTTTAGATTATTTTGCATTGTCGCAATGCACGCCCGGTGCCATTGCTGTCAATGTTGCCACCTTTGTGGGACGAAAAATCAGCGGCGCTTTGGGAGGTATCTTTGCCACCTTGGGAGTTATTACCCCATCTTTTGTCATTATTTTAATTGTTGCACAATTTTTGAAGAATTTTATGCAGTATGAAATTACAGGCCATATTTTTGGCGGCATTCGCATTATTGTAGCGGTTTTGGTTGTTAACGCAGTTCTTACAATGGGCAAATCCGCCATCAAGGATAAATTCTGCCTTTTGCTTGCCGTTCTTTCCTGTGTGGTATCGCTTTTTTGGGGGCCATCACCGATTTATCTGGTGGTTGCCGGTGCATGTTTAGGCTTGCTTTACCATGGCGTTCGAAAAGGGGGTAGTGCGAAATGATTTATCT
>JAZPYM010000015.1:0-22822 GCA_045544215.1 Congzhengia sp. | reverse complement strand
GGTGTCTGATACAATGTACCGCGGCCTGCCCTTAATTTCTTCATAAATTTTTGCAATATAATATCCAATGCACCCAAGGGAAATCATTATCACCGAACCGATGAAAAGCAGTACCACAATCACGGTAGTAAAGCCGTCCTGCGCAATGCCTGCTGCCTTCTGATACAGTGCAATACCGCCCAAAACCACAGATAACAAAAGCACAAATATGCCCAAAATCGTAATCAAATGCAGGGGAAGTGACGAAAACGATGTGATATTTCGCACCGCATATTTTACCAAAGACCAGGAAGACCACTTGGTTTTTCCCGCCACGCGCGGCTCTACATCAAAGGGTACTTGGGCGGTTTCAAATCCCACCCAGGAGGAAAGTCCGCGGAAAAACACATGCTTTTCTCTCATAGTGCGCAAAACATCTACCGCTTTTCTGTCCAAAAGTTTAAAGTCGGATGCCTTTGTCATGTCAAAGCCTACACTTTTGCTAATCAACTTATAAAAGCACCGCGCTCCAAAGGAGTAGGCTGCCGACTCGTTGCCGCGACTGGTTTTCACGCCCTCAACCACCTGCGCTCCTTTTTCCCACAGACGATACATGGAAACCAGCTTTTCAGGCGGGTGCTGCAAATCGCAATCCATCACCGCGCAGCAATCTCCCTTGGCAGATTCAAGCCCTGCAAAAATGGCAGATTCCTTGCCAAAGTTTTTGGAAAACCGCATCCCGCGCACAAGGGGGTTTTGCGCATGCGCTCTGCAAATTTCCTGCCACGAGCCGTCCTTTGAGCCATCATCTATAAAAATCAGTTCATATAAAATGTCTGCCTGCTGCAAAACCGCGGCTATAGCCGAGGCTGCCTGCAAAATCGTTTCCGCCTCGTTGTAGGCGGGCAACACCACTGAAAGCAAATTTTTCATCTGTTGTTCTCCTTTGTAATGTCCTTTTTTTATTTTATCACGAAGCAGAAAAAAATTCAAGTCCTTATCCAAGGAAGCCCCTGTCTATTCTGCCAACTGCAGCACATCGTCCTCAAACGCATTGCCGTCGCGGTCCACATGGGTAAAGCTATCAGGCACATCCCCTACAATAATAGTCTGCGCTACTGGCACTGAGGTTTCCACAACGCTTTTTCTTTGCACCGTTGGCATCAGCACTGCCAGCTGCGCTTTTACAGAAATTGCCACATCACACATGGTCTGGTTAATGCCTGCATCAGTAAACTCTGTGGTAAGGTCGCAAAAAACCACACCGTAAGGCTTTACCTGAAAGGAAATGTCAGGCCCTAAGCCGTAAAACAGTTCGCTCCCCATGAGACTTCCAAGAGGAACGGAAAGTGTACTTTTATCAAGAGAGGAAATGGTTTTTTGGATTTCTAAATTCAATTCTGATTTGAGTTTGCTAAAGCGCACCATATCCGATTGCACTGCCGTGGCCTTGTTATCCCCGTTTTTTTCCAGTCTTACAAGGTCTTGATAATCTTCTTTTGAAAATTGGCTTGCCACCGTTTTGTGAATGGCAACCACCGCCAGTTCCTTTGCACGATTTTCCGCCAGGGCGCAAAAGGCGGGACGCATGACACAAACGCCGTACCACAAAATCCCTGTCACCACGCCAAAAATACAAAGAGCGGTCAACCACCGCGCCGCGCTTTTTCGTTTTTCTCTCCGTATCGATATGTACCGCTTTGCACCAAGACGCATAAAAAACACCTCTTCTGCCATGTTACACTTACAGAATATGCAACACAGAAAAAGAGGTGCTAATATTTCATTAAAGCATTGCCAAAAGGCGTTCATTTACCGCCAGTAAGAACCCTTCCGTGTCCACCTTTTGCTTGTTGGGAAGACTTGAGAGCAAATACAAATCTCCTGTCATGACGCCGTCTTCAATGGTCTTGATTGTGGCGCGCTCGAGCTTTTCTGCAAAATCACAAAGGTCTGAAAGCCCGTCCAGCTCCCCGCGCTTTCTCAAAGCCCCTGTCCATGCAAACAGCGTTGCCACACTGTTGGTTGAGGTAGCCTCACCCTTTAAATGCTTGTAGTAGTGGCGCTGCACTGTGCCGTGAGCCGCCTCGTACTCATAAACGCCGTCGGGAGAAACCAAAACCGAGGTCATCATGGCAAGGCTGCCGTAAGCCGTTGCCACCATGTCGCTCATCACATCGCCGTCATAGTTTTTGCACGCCCAGATGTAGCCGCCCTCAGATCGAATCACCCGTGCTACCGCATCGTCAATCAGCGTGTAGAAATATTCAATGCCTGCATTTTCAAACTTTTCCTTATACTCTGTTTCAAAAATTTCAGCAAAAATATCTTTAAACCGATGGTCATATTTTTTGGAAATGGTGTCTTTTGTAGCAAACCACAAATCCTGCTTGGTGTCTAAAGCAAAGTTAAAGCAGCTTCTTGCAAAGCTTTTAATGGATTTGTCGGTGTTGTGCATGCCCTGAATCACGCCTGGAGTCTTACCAAAATCATGAATTAAAGAGCGGGTCTCGTTGCCGTCTTTGTCTGTTGCAACCAGCTCGCAGCGACTGCCTGCTTGAATCTGCATTTCTGTGTTTTTATACACATCGCCGTAAGCATGACGGGCAATGGTAATGGGTTTTGTCCAGGTGGGAATGTAAGGCGTAATGCCTTTTACCAAAATCGGCGCACGGAACACGGTGCCGTCTAAAATGGCACGGATGGTGCCGTTGGGAGATTTCCACATCTCCTTTAAGTTGTACTCCGGCATTCTTGCCGCGTTAGGCGTGATGGTGGCGCATTTTACCGCAACGCCATACTTTTTGGTTGCCTCAGCAGAATCCACCGTTACCTGGTCATTGGTTTCGTTTCTGTGCACCAAGCCCAAATCGTAGTATTCCGATTTTAAATCTATGTAAGGATGAATCAAAATATCTTTAATCATTTTCCAGATAATTCTGGTCATTTCGTCCCCGTCCATCTCAATGAGAGGCGTTTTCATCTGAATTTTCGCCATGGTTATTCCTCCTGTTTTTGATTATTTACAAAGCTTCTCGCGGGTATAATCTAAAAGTCCGCCTGCGAGCATAATTTCCTTTGCTCTGCCGCTTAAATCGCTGTTTGCGCGAATTTCATCCCCGGTGGTTTCGTTCTTGATTACAATTTCCGCACCGCTATTTACCGCCGCAATCAAGCCGCTTACGCTCAGTACATCCCCCTGAGAAATCTTATCATAGTCAGCTTCATTCACAAATGTCAAAGGCAGAATCCCTGCGTTAATCAAGTTTGCGCGATGGATTCTTGCAAAGGATTTCACCAAAACGATTTTCACGCCAAGGTATAGAGGCGCAAGAGCTGCATGCTCACGAGAAGAACCCTGTCCATAGTTTGCGCCACCTACGATAATGCTCTTTCCAAGCTCCTTTGCGCGAGCAGGGAAGCGTTCGTCACACACCGTAAAGCAGTGCTCCGAAATTTTCGGAATGTTAGAGCGCAGGGGCAAAATCTTTGCGCCTGCAGGCATAATATGGTCGGTGGTAATGTTGTCGCCAACCTTGAGCGAGCACTGGCAGGAAAGTTCATCTGCCAGAGGCGCCGTTTCGGGATACGGCTTAATGTTTGGTCCCCGCAAGATTTCAACGCTGTCCATGTCCGCCTCGCTTACGGGAGGCTCAATCATATTATCACGAATTAAAAATTCCTTGGGCATTTTAATTTTCACCATTTTGCCAATGGTTCTGGGGTCTGTCAGTACGCCGTTTATTGCAGAAATCGCTGCAGTTTCGGGAGAAACCAGATAAATCTGGCCATCCTTTGTGCCGGAGCGTCCCTCAAAATTGCGGTTGAAAGTTCTTAAAGAAATGCCCTTGGAATTGGGGGACTGTCCCATACCGATACACGGACCGCAGGCACTTTCTAAAATGCGGGCACCCGCATCAATCATCCAGGACAACGCGCCGTTTTCCGCCAGCATGTTTAAAACCTGCTTAGAGCCGGGAGCAATAGACAGCGACACATCGGGATGCACGGTTTTGCCCTTTAGGATATGTGCAACCTTCATCATATCCTGATACGAGCTGTTGGTACAAGAACCAATGCACACCTGGTCTATTTTCATGTTGCCGATTTCTGATAATGTCTTTACATTGTCAGGCATATGGGGGCACGCCGCCATGGGCTCAATTTTTGATAAATCAATCTCAATCACTTCGTCGTAAACAGCATCACTGTCAGCAGAAAGCGGAACCCACACATCTGCTCTCTTTTGCGCCTTTAAAAACGCCTTTGTCACTTCGTCCGACGGGAAAATCGAGGTGGTTGCGCCCAATTCTGCGCCCATGTTGGTAATGGTTGCGCGCTCCGGAACAGACAGGGTGGAAACACCCTCGCCGCAATATTCAATCACCTTGCCCACGCCGCCTTTTACAGACATTCTGCGCAGCACTTCTAAGATCACATCTTTGGCCGCAGTCCAAGGGGAGAGCTTGCCGGTGAGGTTTACCTTTACAATGTTGGGATATGTGATATAATACGCACCGCCGCCCATGGCAACTGCAACATCTAATCCACCTGCGCCGATGGCAAGCATACCAATACCGCCGCCTGTGGGGGTATGGCTGTCAGAGCCGATTAAGGTTTTGCCAGGCGCACCAAAACGCTCTAAGTGCACCTGATGGCAAATGCCGTTACCGGGACGGGAAAAATATATCCCGTGCTTTTTTGCCACCGAGCCGATAAAGCGATGATCGTCTGCATTTTCAAAACCCGACTGCAGCGTGTTGTGGTCAATATATGCAACCGAACGCTCTGTTTTAACTCTGGGGATGCCCATTGCCTCAAACTCTAAATAAGCCATGGTACCTGTTGCGTCCTGGGTCAGCGTCTGGTCAATTTTAATTCCGATTTCCGTACCTTTTTTAAATTCCCCGTCAACCAAGTGGTTTTTAAGGATTTTTTCTGTTAAAGTAAGTCCCATATCCATAATCCTTTCGTTGAAGCTTTTCAACTCATTAGTATAGCACAAAACCGCGTCGGTGTCAACAAAAACACACCTAACGATCCGACAGCTTGATATAGGTTTTTTCCTCTGCCACAGCGGTATAGGCAGGGCGAATGATTTTTCCCGCGTTGATAATTTCCTCAATTCTGTGGGCGCTCCATCCAGCCACTCTGGCAATGGCAAAAATGGGGGTATAAAGTTCTTCGGGCAGCTCCAACATTGCGTATGCAAACCCGCTGTAAAAGTCAATATTGGGGCTGACTCCTTTATAAATTTTCCGTTTTTCGGCAATCACCTGGGTTGCAAGCCGCGCCACACTGTTATAAAGGGCAAACTCCTTTTCCTTGCCCTTTTCAACTGAAAGCTTTTCCACCAATCCTTTAAACACGGTTGCTCTGGGGTCGGAAACGGAATACACCGCATGTCCCATGCCGTAAATCAGCCCCGCCTGATCAAAGGCTTCTTTGTTTAAAATTTTTAAAAGATACGCCTTGATTTCGTCGTCATCGTTCCAGTCGGCAACATTTTTTTTGATGTCTGTCATCATGTGCGTCACTTTAATGTTAGCACCGCCGTGTTTGGGGCCTTTCAGTGAGCACAAAGATGCCGCCATGGCAGAATAGGTATCCGTGCCCGACGAGGTCACCACATGGTTGGTAAAGGTAGAGTTGTTTCCGCCGCCATGCTCGGCATGCAGTACCAGTGCCAAATCCAAAAGCCGCGCTTCCAGCTTTGTATAGGACTTGTCTGCCCGCAGCAGCCTTAAAATATTTTCTGCCGTAGAAAGCTTGGGGTCAGCATTGTGAATAATCAAACCTTTGCCCTTGATATAATGGCGGTATGCCCGATAGGCGTACACAGACAAAAGCGGAAAGTTTGCAATCAGCTGCAAACATTGCCTGAGTACATTGGGCACGGTGGTGTCATTGGCATGTTTGTCATAGGAATAAAGAGTCAAAACACTTTTTGCCAAGGAGTTCATAATGTCCTGGTTGGGCGCTTTCATAATCACATCCCGCACAAAATTTCTGGGCAGGCGCCGCTCCTCGCCTAAAAGCCTGCAAAAATCAGAAAGTTCTTTTTTGTTGGGCAGCTGGCCAAACAGCAAAAGATACACTGTTTCCTCAAAACCAAATCGGTCTTCTTGTAAAAAGCCGTCCACCAAATCCCGCACATTCACGCCGCGATAACAAAGCTTGCCCTCGCAGGGCACAGATTTTCCGTTTTCCATGCGGGAGGACACAATGTTTGAAATCTCCGTCAGTCCCGTCACAACGCCTTTTCCGTCTAAGTCCCTTAAACCGCGCTTTACCTGATGAATTTCATAAAGCTCCGGTGTGATATGGTTATTTTGCATGCAAAGGGCAGATAGCGCCTCTATATCCTTTAAAAACTTTCCTTCCTGCTTTTTCGCCATAAAATTCCTCCGTTTCTGCCGCAATTTTCGGCTTTGGACAAAACACAGCTGTTCGGTATTATGCGAACAGCTGTTGTCAGTTTTTTATTGATATGATAAGTATTTCCTATTTTTCAAAACATAATCCACGCCGGACAAAATGGTCAAACCAAGGTTAATCCACATGCAAATGTCCACCAAAAGATTTTTTTCCATGAAAAGCAGCGCTGCCACAATTGCCACAAACTGCCACATGGTTTTTGCTTTGCCCCAGATGCTTGCCGCAACCACATTTCCCTCTGCCGCCGCAGCAATTCGAATGCCGGAAACCACAAACTCCCGTGCTAAAATCGCAATGGTAACCCAAGGGTTTACAACGCCGATAAAGGTAAGACACACCATAGCGGCAGCCACCAAAATCTTGTCTGCCAGGGGGTCCATAATCTTGCCAAAATTGGTCACCTGGTTATATTTCCGTGCCAGCCGTCCATCCAGCCAATCGGTAAAAAACGCGGCTACAAACAAGAAAATAGCAATATAGCTGGAATATATCGTAATGTCATAGAGAAAAAACGCGATAAACAGCGGAATCATCGCAATCCGCAAAAGCGTTAATTTGTTTGGTAAGTTCATAAGCTTCCCCCTTTATTAAAATCCACAATCTGCTCTCCTGTCAGGTCAACGCCGTCTGTATCCAGCAGCTTTACGCAAGCAAAGCTGCCAATTGGTACCTCATCCTGCGCCGCAAAATACACCTTGGTGTCTACCTCTAAAGAATCTGCTGCACTTCTGCCGTAATACATTAAATTGTCGGCATCATATCCTTCTGTCAAGACCGTTACGGTAGTGCCCAGCTTTTCTGTCTGCAGCTGCGCCAAAATTTCATTTTGCAATGCCATCGCTTGCTGCTGCCGTTTGTCCTTTTCCTCTTGCGGCAGTTGCCCCGGGAGTTTTGCCGCAGGGGTGTTTTCCTCCTGGGAATAGGCAAACACGCCAAGCCTCTCTATCCGCGCCTCCTTGATAAAGTCTAAAAGCTCTTCATATTCTGCCTCGGTTTCCGAGGGAAACCCTGCTATCAGCGAGGTGCGAATGGTAATATCGGGCATTCTCTTTCGCAATTTGAAAAGCAACGCCTCAATCTGTGCGCGAGAGGTTTTTCTGCCCATCCGCTTTAAAATGCGGTCGTTAATATGCTGCAATGGTATGTCCATATATTTTACAATTTTTTCGTTTTCACAAAAGACATCAATCATCGCGTCGGTAATGGATTCCGGATACATATAATGCACCCGCACCCAAGAAATGCCGTCAATCTGACAAAGCCGGGAAAGAAGTGCGGACAGCTTTTCCTCTCCATACAAATCAAAGCCATAGCGGGTGGTGTCCTGGGCAATGACAATCAGCTCTTTCACACCGCTATCCGCCAGCGCCTCTGCCTCATTTACAATCTCATCAAAGGGTCGGCTGCGATACCTTCCCCGCAGCTGCGGAATGACACAATAGGTACAGGTGTTGTCGCATCCGTCTGCAATTTTCAGGTATGCAGACGCGCCGCCTGTGCTTAAAATTCTGGGCAGCCCTTCTGGAATTGCATCGTCTATGTGCCCTGCCAAAACGGGCTTTTCTCCCTGTTCTGCCAGGCGAATCACCTCTGCAATTTTGTGGTAGTCCCCCGTTCCCAAAACGGCGTCCACCTCGGGCAGTTCGGTTAAAATATCGTCGTGATACCGCTCGGCTAAGCACCCGGTCATAATCAAAAGCCTACACCGCTCCTTTTTGAATTCCGCCATTTCCAAAACCGTTTCAATGGATTCTTCCTTGGCAGCATCAATAAAGCCGCAGGTGTTAACGATGATCACATCCGCATCTTTTGGATTTGTAACGATTTCATATCCGCTACTGCCTAAAATGCCCAACATATTCTCTGTGTCCACCCGATTTTTCGGGCAACCCAAAGATACAATTCCAATGTTCATCACTGTTCGTCTGCGGAGGCTGCTGCCCCGTCAATTGCGTTGTTCAGCACCTTTTCAATAATGGCATCGGCACCCTCATAGTTGATAACAGAAACAGTGCCGTCTGCAATTTCCTCTGCTGCTTTGGTAATGCCGCGGGCGCCGTCAATAGGCTCGCCCTCTTCCTCACGCTCTGCGCAAATTTCTCTTGCACGCTGTGCTGCTGCAATAACTAAGCTATATTTGCTGCCTGCCTTTTCTAACAAATCTACAATAGATGGATACAACATCATAAAAATCACAATCCTTTCAAAATTTTATTTATCAAAACGCCGCAAGCAGCGCTTTATTTCTTCCTGTTTTACATTTTTCACTGCGCAGCACCGAAAGAAGCTCCTCCGCTGCCACATCCACATCCTTGTTTACAATCACATAATCATAATGTTTTGCCTGAGAAATTTCCCAAGCGGCAGCAGAAAGCCGTTCGTTTGCCACTTGCTCTGTTTCCGTATGTCTGCCCACAAGCCGATTTTTCAGCTCTTCCATAGAGGGAGGCAGGTTGAAAATCAGCACGGCATCGGGGAAAGAGGCGCGCACCTGCATAGCGCCCTGAACCTCAATTTCCAGCACAACATCCTTGCCTTCTGCAAGCAGTGCTTCCACCTTATCCTTAGGGGTTCCGTAAAAGTTTCCGCAAAACTCTGCCCATTCCAAAAAGCCGCCTTCGTCCCGTTTTTTTGTAAAATCGTCCTTGGTGGAAAAATAATAATTCACACCGTCAACCTCGCCTGCCCTGGGGGCGCGGGTGGTAACAGAAACGGAAAAAAACAGGTTGTCATTTTTCTTCATGGCAGCCGCAAGCATCGTGCCCTTACCGGAGCCGGACGGTCCGGAAAGCACCACCAAAAGACCGCGTTTTTCCATCATTCTGCATCCTCCATATCTTCCGGTTCCTCAACGGATGCATTTTCATCTAACCGATGGGCAACAGTAGCAGGCTGCACCGCAGACAGAATAATATGGTCACTGTCCATAATCACAACTGCGCGTGTGCGTCTGCCATAAGTGGCGTCAATGAGCATACCGCGGTCGCGGGCGTCCTGAATCACACGCTTAATGGGCGCAGATTCGGGGCTGACAATGGCAACTAAGCGGTTTGCCGAAATAATGTTACCAAATCCAATGTTAATCAGCTTCATGGCTTTCTTCTCCTTGGTTATTCAATATTTTGAATCTGCTCACGCAGCTTTTCGATTTCCGATTTTATTTCCACTACAGTTTTTGCAATGCCAAAATCGTTTGCCTTAGAGCCAATGGTGTTGGTTTCCCGATTGATTTCCTGCACCAAAAAGTCAAGCTTTCTGCCCACGGGCTCGGAAAGCGCCAAAATTTTCTCCAGCTCCACAAAATGACTTTTCAGGCGCACCAATTCTTCGTCAATGCAAACCCGGTCTGCCATCACGCCCACCTCGGTTAAAAGGCGGGATTCATCCACGGCAAAATTTCCCAAAAGCTCTGTCATGCGCTCTCTTAGGCGTTTTGCATATTCTTCCACAATCTGCGGTGTGCGTGCCTCCACTTCTTTGATTAAGCCCTGAATTGCATTTGCGCGCTCCACCAGATTTTCCTTAAGCCGCGCGCCCTCGCGCAAACGGCATGCCACAAAATCAGCAACAGCATGGGACAAGCACTCTGATACCAAATCCCAAACCTTGTCTTTGTCCTCTTCCTGACTGCGGGTAACAAAAATATCGGAAAAACGGGAAAGGTCGGAAATCCCCACCTCGTTCCGCAAGCCATAGGTTTCCTTCAGCTCTGTCAGCACATGATAGTAATTTTCCGCAAGCACATGGTCAATGGTTACCACTTTGTCCTCGTGGGTATAGGTTTCGATGTAGACAAACACCTCTACTTTACCACGGGAAATTTCGCTAGATACCGCCTCCCTGATTTTGTCCTCCAAATAGCCATAGCTTCTGGGCACCTTAACGGAAACATCGGCGTAGCGATGGTTTACCGAGCGGATGTCAATCACGATTTTTCTGTTTTCGTCTAAATGTTCATAGCGGCCGTAGCCGGTCATACTTTTTATCATTTGTAAAAATTCCCTTCTTTTGTTTAAAGATGGTTTTGCTCTAAATACACCAGTAATACCGAAATATCTGCCGGGCTTACGCCGGAAATTCTGCCTGCCTGTCCCAAAGATTCAGGGCGCATTTTGCAAAGCTTCTGCCGTGCCTCCAGCCGCAAGCCGTCAATTTTTTCATAGTCAATGGTTTTGGGCAGCTTTCGTGCCTCTAATTTTTGAAACTGCTCCACCTGTTTTTGCTGGCGGGAGATGTAACCGTCATATTTTACCAAAATTTCCAGTTCCTCCGCCTCCTCCATAGAGAGCTGCGGTGGATTTTCAAGAAGCTTTACCATGGACTGATAATCCATTTCAGGACGCTTTAACAAGTCGCAAAAACGAATACCCGTCTGAATGGGAGAGGAATTTCGTTCCTCCAAAAGCGCCAAAACCTCTTTTGAGGGCGGCAACACCACGGCGGAAATATCAGAAAGCGCTGCCTCAATCCGCGCCTGCTTTTCCAAAAATCGCCCATAGCGCTCCTCTGAAATCAAACCGATTTCATATCCTAAAGGCGTCAGGCGCGCATCTGCATTATCCTGACGGAGCAAAAGCCGATATTCCGACCGGGAGGTCATCATCCGGTATGGCTCGTGGGTACCCTTGGTTACCAAATCGTCAATCAGCGTACCAATATAGGCACGGGAACGGTCAATGGTAATGGGCGGCTTTTTTTGTACCTTTCGGCTGGCGTTAATGCCTGCAATCAGGCCTTGCGCCGCTGCCTCTTCATAGCCGGAGCTGCCGTTAAACTGCCCTGCGCCAAAAAGTCCGGAAATTTCTTTAAATTCCAAAGACAAGTCCAGCTGTGTGGGGTCGATGCAATCATATTCAATGGCATAAGCTGTACGCATCATTTTCACATGCTCAAGGCCGCGAATGGTCCTAAGCATTTTTATCTGCACATCCTCCGGAAGACTGGAGGACATGCCCTGCACATACATTTCCTCGGTATCCTTACCCATAGGCTCAATAAACAGCTGATGCCGTTCTTTATCGTGAAAGCGTACCACCTTGTCCTCAATAGAGGGGCAATACCGGGGACCAACTCCCTCAATTTTACCGCTATACAAGGGGGAACGATGCAAGTTATCCATAATCACTTTGTGGGTTTCAGCATTGGTATAGGTCAAATAACAAGACGCTGTATTTTCTCCCGGTGCCTCGGTTTCAAAGGACATGGGAATCACGGGGTTGTCCCCGTCCTGCCGCTCCATTTTGGAAAAATCCACGGTGCTTCTGTTGACTCTTGCGGGGGTACCTGTCTTAAAACGCATCAGAGAAATTCCCTGCGCCGCCAAGGATGCAGAAAGCCCCTCTGCCGCGCGGCACCCATCCGGTCCGCCGCTATAAGCAGTGTCGCCAATAATAATTTTTCCCTTTAAATAAGTACCGCTGGCAATAATCACACACTCTGCGGGATAGTATGCTCCCGTATGGGTAATCACGCCTGCCACACGATTTTCTTCAAACACAACGGAAACCACTTCTGCTTGCTTTAAATCCAGATTTTCCGTCAGTTCAATGGTGTGCTTCATTACCTGTTGATACGCCCGTCTGTCCGACTGCACCCTGAGTGAATATACCGCAGGTCCTTTGCCGCGGTTGAGCATGCGAGACTGCAAAAAGGTTTTGTCTGCCGCCTTGCCCATTTCGCCGCCAAGGGCATCAATTTCCCGCACCAAATGCCCCTTTGCCGTTCCGCCGATAGACGGATTGCATGGCATGTTGGCAACCGTATCCAAATTCAAAGCAAAAACCACTGTTTTCACGCCCAGCCGAGCAGATGCCAGCGCCGCCTCGCATCCCGCGTGACCTGCGCCCACAACCACGACATCATAGCGCTCTGCAAAATAAGAAGCTCCCTTGGGCAACTGTGAAAAATCCTTGTTTTCTTCCATGAAATTCTCCCTCGATTTATGCTGAAAGCATCTGAAAAATGCACACAGACAACAATATTTTATCCTATTTTATATATTATACCATTGTTTTCTGCCAATGGCAACTAAAATTTCCTATTTCCTTTGATTTTTGGCGAAAATCTCCACATTTGGCTCAAACATCTGGAATTTCCGCTGAAATTCTTTTTCTCCCTCGGGGCGCACCACCGCCGACTTGTTACGGCTTAAAAGCTTGGTAATGTCATACACATCAATCCAAATTTCCGCCAAAGCGTCCTTTTGGGACTCGTCAAAAATCAGCTGCATTCCCCAATGAAGATGGGGTGTGTTAATGTTGTTCACATTCTCCTTGGTGCTGTATCCCGTCATGCCAAGATAGCCGATTACCTCCCCCGCGGTAATGATCTTTCCCTCGTACATATCATTGTATGGGTGGTCCTTGCGCAAATGGGCATAGTAGTAATACCGCTTTTTGTCAAAGCTGCGGATGCCAATGCGCCAGCCTCCGTATTGGTTCCAGCCCACACACTCTGCCACACCCGATTCCACTGCAATAATGGGGGTGCCGATACTTCCCATCATGTCGTGCCCTAAATGCTTTCTTTTAAAGCCATAGGAACGAGAGGAGCCAAAATCGTCAAAATCCGCATAAGAATACCCTTTTGCAATGGGAGAAAACGCCTTTAAGCCATATGCTTTTTCCACCTTTTTCCCGCCGTTTCCGTCATCTTTTTCAATTTCATATTCTCCCACAAATCCGCCCAAAACACCAGTGTATGCCTCCTGGTAGTAGGGAAACGCTTTTAAATTTTTTGTCAGGGAGGACATGGGCGTACCTTGCTCTAACGCCTCTTTAATTTTTAGAAAATCCGAGGTTTTATAATTGTCAAATCTGCCGCCGTTTTTGGCAGCCAGGCACGCTAAAATATCGATCCAGGACACATGTTTGTCGGTGCCGTAGGTGCCCACATCATAGTTTAAACAGTCCGAAAGGGCGGTATGACATACATTAAAATCCACCCATTTGATAAAATCCTTTTCTCCCTGCTTACCCGTCACAACTGCTTGTGGCGTTTGCCACATAAAGTATGCACCAAACAAACAGGATGCCGCCGTAATCAGCGTGCAAAAAACAAAAAAACGCTTGGCAGGAGTTGCTTGTTTCAAATTTCTCACCTCGGTGAAATATATGATTAAACCACAGGGAGCATGAATATAATTTTACATAAAGAAAAAAAGGAATGATGGTTATGAAACGAAATTTATGCCGCTTTTTCATACTCACACTTTGCATAACACTGCTTTTGGGGATGTTTTACATTGGAGGCGCGCTTTGCTGTCTGGCAAAAGATTCAAAAAAAAGTGAATATATCCTGCCCATCATCATGTACCACCACATTTTAAAGGAAACAAGCAAGCATGGAAAATTCGTCATTTCTCCCGCAGAATTTGAGCAAGACCTGAAATATTTAAAAGAAAACGGCTACACCACTATTACGGCAGATGCGCTGATCCGCTATCACGAAAATGGCGAACCTCTGCCTGAAAAACCCATCATGCTCACCTTTGACGACGGATATCTGTCCTACCTTGAATACGCCGTACCCCTTTTAGAAACATATAACATGACAGCGGTTGTGTCTGTGGTGGGCGCGTACACCGACGATTATACCAAGTCAAAAGACCGCTGCGTTTCCTATGCCCACTTAACCTGGGAGGATATCCGCACTCTTGCCTTTTCTGACCATACAGAAATTCAGAATCACACCTATGATATGCACAAAATTGCTGACGGGCGCAACGGCTGTGCGAAAAAGCGAGGCGAGGACAACGCACAGTATCAAAAGACTTTTACAGAGGATGTTTTAAAAATGCGGAACTTAATTTATGAATACACAGGCAAACAAGCAAACTGCTTTACCTATCCCTTTGGATATTTTTGTAGCGAGGCGGAAGCAGAAATCAAAAAAATGGGGTTTTTAATGAGCCTGTCCTGCTCCGAGGGCTTAAACTATATTAACCAGGATACTCCTCTTTATAAACTCCGCCGCTACAATCGTGCCCACAACCGCCCTGTTTCCCAAATTTTAGGCGGCAAAAAATAAAATAAAAAAAAGCTTGCATTTTAAAAACAAACATGCTATAATAGTATTTGCTGATTTGAAGCAAGGCATTTTAGCATGTGCGCCCGTAGCTCAGCTGGATAGAGTACTTGGCTACGAACCAAGGGGTCAGGAGTTCGAATCTCTTCGGGCGCGCCAAAAAAACCAACTACACTTTTGTGTGGTTGGTTTTTTTATGTCCAAACGGGTGAGCAAAACTCCTGCGAGTGAAATTAGAACTGTCCCGTGCGCCCAAGCTTTGCGACGGGCAAACGGCTGACAGTTCTTATGCCGCCTGGGCGTCTTGCGCGCGGCGGTAATCTCTTCGGGCGCGCCAAAAAGAACAGACATACAAAAGTATGTCTGTTCTTTTTTTCCAAATATTCTAACAAGAAAATTTCGGATACCAAAACACTTGGTGTCAGCGTAATCTACGCCCTGCATAATGGTTTCCATAAAAAAAAAAGGCCTGTCGGGATTCCCGACAGGCCATATTCTTTTATTATTGCAGAATCATAAGGGAGGTTACTTCATAAACACCAAGTTTTTCTGTACCTGCTGCAGTAATCACATTGCCCACCTTCAAGCTCTTTGTGGTCATTAATTTACCTGTTTTTGTATCTAAGATTTTCACATTGTCCTTTAAGAACAGCTGCTTGTCATATTCCTGTCCATTTGCACCAACGCAGCCAATCACAACCAGACCATAGGAAGTGTTGATGGTCTTGATGGTACCGGTTACGGTCAAATCCTGGGTTGCCGCCTCAGATGCAATTTCAACAACGGTTTCGCTGGAAACAGAAAGCTTCACATATGCGCCCAAACGCAAATCATACATATCTGCCGATTCGCCCTCTAAAGTAATTTTGCAATCACGGGATACGGGGAACTTCGACTCCATACCGCCTGCAGAAATGGTTAAGTAAGAGGTGCTATTAGAAATGGTAATTTCGGAAATGGTGCCTTCGGTGCTTTTTACCTTTCCGGAAGCAATTACACCAATAATCTGTCCATATTCCAAAGAAATTTCTGCAGAATCGCCGATCGCCAGCGCCGCAAAAGAGGTGTCCTTGCCATTTCTGTTAATGGTTGCTTTGTCAGCCAATTCATAGGAAACAACCTCTCCTGCCTTGGTTGTAACCGTAATCACAACACCAAGTGCAGAGGTGTCAATAAGTTCAATTTTCACGCCGGCAACCTTTGTATACCGCGGTTCTGCATGGAATGCAACTGCCAGCCCGCCGGACATTTCCAGGGTAACAAAATCGCCCATTGCCACATCTGCCAGGGTGCCTGTGCCTTTATTTACATCAATAACCACATTGGAAGCAAGCTTATAGCTTGTGGTTGTACCGCTTTCCAAATCCTCCAACTTCACGGTTGTGCCGGAATTGGTGGTGGTTTTGCCACGATATGCACCAACAACGGTTTCTTCGCCCTCATATGTAATGGCGTCAATCTGATAGAAATTATCCTTTGAGAAGGTAAACACGCATGCAAGACCAACTGTCAAATCGGAAAGTGCAACCTTTTCGCCGTCTAAATAAATAGCACTGGAGCTGCCCACGCCAATTATTTTTTCTTCGCCTGATGCAGTTTTAATGCTCACATTATCCATAGGAGCATTCACAGCGGAAATCATGCCGCTTACATATTCAAATTCCATCGTTTTTGCGATACGGCTGATCATCACTGCAATCTGTGCACGGGTTACAGTTTCTTTCGGACCAAATTTGTTGTTGTCCATGCCGTTCATAATGCCAAGCTCTGTAGCATAGAACACATATCCGCGCGCTGCAGCGGGGATGTCATCTTTATCTGCAAAGTCAAGGGTAATTTCCGGGTCTTTGGAAAGCCATCCGTCAGCACCCAACGCCTTTGCAATCAAGGTTGCTGCTTCATAACGCTTCAGCGCTACATTTCGGTTGTCAGCCAGCAAATAATTTTTTACTTCATCTGCGGTTAAAATTTTGCGATAAATCATATATGCGCCTTGTTTTGCCGCATAAGAATCCTGACAGCCGTCAATTGCCTGCTCATAAATGCCGTATGCCAAATCCACAATTGCAGCATTCACTTCCTCGCCGGCGCCCATTGCCTTGGAAAACAGGGTAATGGCTTCCTGACGGGTAATGCTTTTTCCGGGTTTAAATGTACCGTCCTCATAGCCGGTAATCACACCGTCTGCAGACAGGCTTTCGATGGCATCCTTTGCCCATGCATAGTTCTGGTCAACATCCGGAAAACCGGCTGCCAGCGCCACTGCGCAGGTGGACAGCATCATTGCCAATGATAATACCAATGCAAACACTTTTTTCATTTCTTTATCCTCCCGTTATGTAATTTCACATCCATATATTTCTCATCAATTCTATTATACAACATATATAAAAAAAATGCAAGAAAGTTTTTCGCTGTCATAGAAAAGTAACAATAAAAGGCTACGGGATATCCCATAGCCTTTTATTATTCAATTTCTTCTTCTGGAAAGCAGCACCAGCCGCAACAGTTGTGCCGCTGATGTCAGCACAGCCGCAACATAAGTCATGGCAGCGGCGCCCAAAACGGCTTTTGCACCGGACAGTTCCTGCTGCTCTAAAATGCCGCCCTCCCGCAGTGTTGCAATCGCCCGACGGCTTGCATTAAATTCCACAGGAAGCGTTACCAGCTGGAACAACAGCACAAAAGAAAACAATAAAATCCCCAAAGACACCAGGGGCTGCAAAGAAAAAATAATCCCCAGCAAAATCAGCGGAAGTGAAAGCCGCGAGCCAATATTTGCCACAGGCAGTACCGCGTTTCTTGCGCGAATCGGGAAATACCCCGTATGATGCTGCACCGCGTGCCCTGCCTCGTGGGCTGCCACACCAATGGCTGCAACAGAAGTGTCATGCATTACAGCATCCGACAGCCGAATCACATCTGCCCGTGGGTCATAGTGGTCGGTCAATTGCCCGCCAATGTTCTCCAGCCCAACGCTTTGTAGTCCGTTGCTGTCTAAAATTGCCCGTGTGATTTCTGCCGCAGTTTTGCCCCGGGCCGACATCACCTTTGCATATTTTTTATAGGTACTCTGCACCTTCATCTGTGCAAACAGAGAAATCAAAATTGCAGGCAGCACCAAATAAAGATAGTACGAATCATAATACCAAAACATAAAACGCATCCTCTCAAAGCGGCAAAAACAGCCGCACAATCTGAAAATATACAAGCAAGGAAAGAGCGTCCACGATGGTGGTAATAAAGGGGCTTGCCATTACCGCAGGGTCAAACCCCATCCGTTTTGCAAGCAAGGGCAAAAAGCCGCCCACCAGTTTTGCAATCACGATGGTTAAAAAGATGGTTATGCTGACCACCAGAGCAGAGAGCACATCCACACCTGCCACAAACCGGGCATCAATTAAAATCACCTTACAGAAACACACAAGCGCCATAGTCCCACCGCAAAGCAGAGATACCTGCAGTTCCTTCCACAAAATTTTGCAGGTGTCATGAAAGGAAATTTCGTTCAGCGCCAAGCTTCTGATAACCGCAACAGAGGTCTGTCCGCCGGCATTTCCCCCTGCACCCATCAGCATAGGAATAAAGGAAACCAGCGCCGGATAAAGCGCCAAAGACGATTCATATGAAGAAAGCACACCGCCTGTAAAGGTGGCCGATAGCATTAGGATTAAAAGCCAGAAAATACGCTTTTTAAAAGTGCCCACCGCTCCTGTTTCAATGTACGGCTTGTCAGTCGGCGTAATTGCCGCCATCAATTCAATATCTTCGGTTGCTTCCTGTTCAATAACATCCACAATATCGTCAATGGTAATAATGCCCACCAAACGATTTTCGCCGTCCACCACAGGCATAGACAACAGGTCATATTTTTTAAACCGATAAGCGCCGGTTTCTCTGTCGTCTGCGGTGTGCAAATACTTGACCTCGGCGGTCATAATGTCTTCAATCTTGGTATCTTTACTGCTTAAAATAATTTTCCGTATGGAAATTGCACCCTCTAACCGACGCGCCTGATCAATCACATAGCAGGTGTTAATGGTTTCGCTGTCCACACCGGTTGCACGAATGTGAGAAAGCGCCTCTTCCACAGTCATTTCCTTTTTCAAATCCACAAACTCTGTGGTCATAATCGAGCCGGCGCTGCCATCGGGATAGCGCAAAAGCTGATTAATGGTGTTTCGCGTCTGTGCATCAGCACTTTTTAAAACACGCTTTACCACACTTGCCGGCATTTCCTCCAAAAAGTCCACCGTATCGTCCATATACATCTCGTCTAAAATGTTGTGCATTTCCCGGTCTGTAACAGACTCCACAATATACTGCTGCATATCGCTTTTCATGTATGCAAAAGTGTCTGCCGCCAGTGTTTTTGGCAACATGCGAAATACCCGCAGCAAATACTCCTGCGGAATTTCATCAAACACCGCCTCAATATCCACCGCATCTAAGGTAATCAGCTCTTCCCGGGCTTTTAGAAAACGCCCGTCTTCAATAAATTTCTGAATTGTCTCTAATTTTTCTGCAAAACGCTCCTTAAAATCCATTTGACCACTTCCCTCTTTTTAAAATCAAACACGGAAAGAAACAGGGAAGTTTCACAAACGAAGTCGTGGATGCTCAAATATATCAAGCAAGTAAGATTCGCCTATGAAATTTTCCTGTTTCGCTACTTCGGGGTTTGGGCTTGGTATCCATAAGCGCATCTCCTTTCTATTTTACGCAAATTATCTGCAAACATGCAGACACGGTTTTTATATTTTACCACATTTTAAAAAAAATTGCAACCACTCTTGCTATTTTTTCTCTATAGAAACATAAAGCGACGCCGCAAGGAATACTCTTTTAAAAAAAGGAGGCGGACACCATGATGAATTTCATCTGGGCAGCAATGATTTTGGGTGCATATGCGTATTCTGTCTTTGCAGGCACCACCCAACAAGTAACAGAAAGCATTTTTGCAGGCGCAGGAAAGGCAACAGAACTGGTTTTTTCCCTTTTGGGCATGATGTGTCTTTGGACGGGGATTTTGGAGGTAGCAGAAAAAGCGGGCATTACAAAAAAGGCAGAGCGACTCCTTTCTCCCATAACCAAATGGCTGTTTCCGTCGCTACCGGATGAAAGTCCGGCAAAAAGCGCCATTGTCATGAGCATGACGGCAAACCTTTTAGGGCTTTCCAATGCTGCCACACCTCTGGGACTTGCCGCTATGGCGCATTTAAACGAACGAAATCTGACGCCGCATGTCGCAAGTGACGAAATGTGTATGTTTGTGGTAATCAACACCGCCTCCATCACCCTAATTCCCACAACGCTGCTAACGCTACGCACCGCAGCAGGCGCAGCTGCCCCCTTTGAAATTTTGCCTCCTGTCTGGCTCTGCTCTCTTCTTTCTGTTCTGTCGGGTATTTTGGCAGCAAAATATTTTGCACGGAGGAAAATTTCATGCTGATGCAGGCTTTGCAGGCGCTGATTTTTCCCGCCATTTTTATTGTTATTTTCACAATTGCCATTTCCCGTCGGGTGCCTGTGTTTGACACATTTTTGCAGGGCGCAAAAAAAGGGCTTTCTTCCGCCGTCAGCATTCTGCCGGCGCTGGTGGGGCTTATGTGCGCCATTTCTATGCTCCGGGCATCCGGGCTTTTGGAGTTTGTCGAAAAACTCTTGTCTCCGCTTTTGTCCCGGGTGGGCTTTCCCAAAGAGGTGCTGCCCCTTGCCCTTTTAAAACCCGTTTCCGGCAGCGGGGCGTTAGCAATGGTCAAGGATATTTTTGATACCTCCGGTGCAGATTCCTTTGCAGGCAAGGTTGCCTCCGTTATGATGGGCTCATCAGAAACCACTTTTTACGCTTTGGCGGTGTATTACGGCGCCGTAGGCATCCGAAACACCCGCTACACCGTTACTGCTGCCGTCATTGCCGATTTGGTAGGGGTGTTTGCCGCCGTTTTTCTCTGCAATTTGCTCTATCAATAGCAGAAAAAAATATTTCCCCGCCCTGCCCCATAAGTTGACATTTTTTTCGTTTTATTATACAATAATAAAAATACTGCATAAGAAAAAGGCGGGTGTTTTTATGAAGGTGGTTACAGTGTCACAAATGCGGGAACTTGAGCGCACCGCAATGGAGAATTTTGCCGTTCCCTCTTTGCTTTTGATGGAAAATGCTGCAGCAGGCGTGCTTGCGGCAATGAAAGCGGATTTGGGGAGCTTGTCCTCTAAAAAAATTCACATCGTTTGCGGCAAAGGCAACAACGGAGGAGACGGGCTTGCTATTGCCCGCATGGCACACAATGCAGGTGCCACCGTTTCTGTCACACCCTTATTCTGCGAAGAAGAAATCAAGGGCGATGCCAAAACCAACTACACCATGGCAAAGAAGCTGGGAATTCCCTTTGTTCCCATCGAGCATTGCCAAAATTGCGACATTTTGGTTGAGGCAATCTTTGGCACCGGCTTTCGTGGCGAACTGACCGGAAACGCCAAAGTGGCAGCTGACACAATTAACCAAAGCGGTAGCTTTGTGGTATCGGTAGACATTCCTGCAGGGGTTTGTGCCGACACGGGAGACGCGGCAGAAGGCGCCGTTTTTGCCGACTTGTGCGTCACTTTTTCCGCCTTAAAACCGGGACATTTACTGTTCCCCGGGAAAAGCTACTACAAAAAACTGATTCAAACGGATATTTCCATTCCCAAAAGCGTCATAAATCATGACTGCAAAGGATATGATAGTATAGACCAAACCGCATTTTCCCTGATTCCAAAGCGCACACCCGACTCTCACAAGGGCAGTTACGGCAAAGCGCTGGTATATGTGGGCTCCTGCGGTATGACAGGCGCTGCTGTTTTGTCTGCCACCGCCATTTTAAAAAGCGGTGCGGGCATGGCAACCGCCGCAGTTCCGAAAGACATCCTGCCCATTTGCGCTGCACACTTTACCACAGTCATGACATGCCCTCTGCCTGCTGAAAATGGCCAGCTGACAGAGCAAGCCGCCCATGTGCTGTTAGAAAAGATGCCCTCCCAGGATGTGCTTTTGGCAGGGTGCGGCATCGGCACAACCCAAGGGGCAAAAGAAGTGATTTTTCGCCTGCTTACCCAATGGGAAAAACCCATGGTGTTAGATGCTGACGGCATCAACGCACTGGCAGAAAATCCCCATTTGCTGACAGTTAAAAAATGCCCCTTGATTCTCACGCCCCATGTGGCAGAATTTGCACGACTTGCAAACTGCTCTATCCAGGAGGTCAAGGAGAACCCCATGCGGCTGGCGCGTGACTTTTCCACAAAATACGGCGTGGTGCTGGTTTTAAAGGATGCCACCACCATCGTATCCGACGAAAAGGGACACATCTCCCTTTGCCCTGCTGCCAATTCCGGCATGGCAACCGCCGGCAGCGGCGATGTGTTGTCCGGCATTATTACAGGTCTTTTGGCACAGGGTGCAAGCCCCAGGGATGCTGCTATTTGCGGTGTTTATCTCCACGCAAGCGCAGGCAAACTTGCAAAAGATGCTTTGGGAGAATACGGTATGACTGCAACAGACATTTTGTCATTTTTGCCCCATGCCTTTCAAAGCCCCACCATCATATCCCCTGACATAAAGGAGTTGTAAAAAAATGTGTAGGAAAGTGACCGCACTTCTTACACTAATGATAACCCTGCTTTCCATTTCCGGCTGCAACCATCAGCCCTTTGGCGACAGCGATATGGACATTTACGAAAAAATTCATGCTTATTACAATAAAATGGAACGCTACAGTGCCAATGTGGCGTTTACCTGCTATTCCAACAAAACAGAAAATCACTACACTGCCACGCAAAAGGCAATGGGAAACGATAAGCACTGGATTAAGGTGCAAACCCCAGAGGAGAATTTTTCTGTGACCACCGTCACAAACGGAGACAAAACCAAAACCTTAGCAGACGGCAGCGGCTATGCGGTAACGGTACCCACGAACGATGTGACGAACTTTTTGTTTATTAACCAGTTTTTCAGCCGCTACTATGCCTCGGAGGACACCTGCCTTTCCGTTGTAAGCCACGAAAAAGGTAATGTAACGCTTTTAGAAACGCCACTTTTCCCCGTAAACAATAAGGACGCAAGGATTACCCTTTCCATTGATAATAAAACCCTTGCCCCCGTCAACCTGACGGTTTATAGTCACGGCGGAAATGTCACGCTTTCTGCAACTTTTTCTGATTTTAAATACAATGACAAAGCTATAAAAGACAGCGATTTTACGACCGATTAACGAGAGGAATGAATACCATTGAACAATCAGTACACCACAAGAACATGGGCAGAAATTGATTTAAATGCGCTTTCCCAGAATTTACAAAACATCCGGAAAATCACTGCCTCAGGCACAAAAATTATGTG
>JAZPYM010000014.1:0-14813 GCA_045544215.1 Congzhengia sp. | reverse complement strand
GTATCCTCACAGTTCGTGGCGGTATGACCTCTCACGCAGCGGTTGTTGCACGTGGTATGGGTACCTGCTGCGTATCCGGCTGCGGCGAAATCAAGATGGATGAGGAAGCAAAGAAGTTCGAGCTCGCAGGCAAGACCTTCCACGAGGGCGACTTCATCTCGATCGACGGTTCTACAGGTAACATCTACGACGGCATTATTCCTACAGTAGATGCTGAAATCGCTGGTGAATTTGGCAGAATTATGGAATGGGCAGATGAGTTCAGAACATTAAAGGTTCGCACCAATGCAGATACACCTGCTGATGCAAAGAAGGCAGTTGAATTGGGTGCTGAAGGTATCGGTCTTTGCCGTACCGGGCATATGTTCTTTGAAGCTGATAGAATTGCAGCGTTCCGCGAAATGATCTGTGCTGATACAGTAGAAGAAAGAGAGGCGGCTTTGGAAAAAATTCTTCCTTATCAGCAGGGCGATTTTGAAAAACTTTATGAAGCACTTCAGGGTCATCCGGTAACCATAAGTCGGATCGTAGCCATGTCGTTCTGTGAGCCAAGGAGTTGCAAAGCTGTATTGTCTTCCTAAGACCGCTTGGCCTCCGACTTGCTTCATAAAGTTTTTCAAAATCGCCCTGCTGATAAGGAAGAATTTTTTCCAAAGCGGCTTCTCTTTCTTCTACTGTATCAGCACAGATCATTTCGCGGAACGCTGCGATTCTATCAGCTTCAAAGAACATATGCTCGGTACGGCAAAGACCGATACCTTCAGCACCTAATTCAACTGCTTTCTTTGCATCAGCAGGTGTATCAGCATTTGTACGAACCTTTAATGTTCTGAATTCATCTGCCCATTCCATAATTCTACCAAATTCGCCTGCGATTTCAGCATCTACTGTAGGAATGATGCCATCGTAGATGTTACCGGTAGAACCATCAATGGAAATAAAGTCGCCTTCGTTATAGGTTTTACCTGCCAAAGTAAACTTTTTGTTTGCTTCATCCATTACGATGTCACCGCAACCGGATACACAGCAAGTACCCATACCACGTGCAACAACCGCTGCGTGAGATGTCATACCGCCACGAACAGTTAAGATACCCTGAGATGCCTTCATACCTGTAATATCTTCAGGAGAAGTTTCAAGTCTAACAAGAATAACCTTTTCGCCTCTTGCATTCCAGTTTTCAGCATCTTCTGCTGTGAATACAACTTTACCGCAAGCAGCACCGGGAGATGCACCCAAGCCTCTTCCAGCAGGTGTAGCAGCCTTGATTGCCTTTGCATCAAACTGAGGATGAAGAAGTGTATCTAAGTTTCTGGGGTCAATCATTTCAACTGCCTTTTTCTTATCAATCATGCCCTCGTCAACTAAGTCGCAAGCAATCTTTAAAGCAGCTTTTGCAGTTCTCTTACCATTTCTGGTCTGAAGCATATACAGCTTTCTGTTTTCGATGGTAAATTCCATATCCTGCATATCTCTGTAGTGGTCTTCCAAAATGCCACATACTTTATTAAATTCAGCAAATGCTTCCGGGAACTTTTCAGCCATCTGTGCAATCGGCATAGGTGTACGAACACCTGCAACAACATCCTCGCCCTGTGCATTTACTAAGAATTCGCCCATAAGTCCGGGTTCACCTGTAGCAGGGTCACGGGTAAATGCAACACCTGTACCACAATCGTCACCCATGTTACCAAATGCCATCATCTGTACGTTAACAGCGGTACCCCATGAATACGGGATATCGTTATCACGACGATATACATTTGCTCTGGGGTTGTCCCAAGAACGGAAAACAGCCTCAACAGCACCCATCAACTGCTCTTTGGGATCTGTGGGGAAATCTTTACCAATTTTATTTTTATATTCAGCTTTGAACTGACTTGCAAGTTCTTTCAAATCGTCTGCATTCAGCTCAACATCCTGTGTAACGCCTTTTTCTTCCTTCATTTTGTCGATAAGCTCTTCAAAGTACTTCTTACCAACTTCCATAACAACATCGGAATACATCTGGATAAATCTTCTGTAGCAATCCCAAGCCCATCTTGCGTTACCTGTTTTTGCTGCCATTGTTTCAACAACGGTTTCGTTCAAACCGAGGTTTAAGATGGTATCCATCATGCCAGGCATGGACGCTCTTGCACCTGAACGAACAGATACCAAAAGCGGATTTTCGGAATCACCGAATTTTTTACCGCAAACAGCTTCCATCTTTGTAATATTTTCCATGATTTCAGCCTGAATTGCGTCGTTAATTTTACGACCATCTTCATAATACTGTGTGCAGGCCTCTGTCGATACAGTAAAGCCCTGTGGTACGGGAAGACCAATTTTTGTCATTTCCGCAAGGTTGGCACCCTTACCGCCGAGAAGTTCGCGCATTGAAGCGTCGCCTTCACTGAATTGATAAACAAACTTCATCAATATAACCTCCTATTTTTTATCGGATACTCCGATATTTTTAACATGTACAGGCAAATATATCCATGCCACACTCTATTATACCATAAATCTGCAGAAAATCAAATCATTTTTTTGTTTTTTTAGAAAAAAATACAATTTAAGTAAGATTGCACAAAAATTTTAGACAAACAGTCATAATGGTGATTCATTTCACATACGATATACAAACAATAAATTACGACAATGGAGGAATCTGCATGGCTGAATACAATATTTATAAAGACATTGCCGAGCGAACCGGCGGCGATGTATACTTGGGGGTTGTGGGACCTGTTCGAACCGGAAAATCAACATTTATTAAAAAATTTATGGATCTATTTGTACTCCCGAACATCAACGACATAAACTCCAAAGAACGCGCACAAGATGAGTTGCCTCAAAGTGCCGGCGGAAAAACAATTATGACGACAGAACCTAAATTTATTCCTAACGAAGCGGTTGAAATCACATTTGATGATTATATCGCCATGAAGGTACGAATGATTGACTGTGTTGGTTATATTGTAGATAGTGCAATTGGTCATATTGAAAATGATGTTCCAAGAATGGTGCAAACTCCTTGGTCTGACTCCCCTATCCCGTTTGACGAAGCTGCAGAAATTGGGACAAAAAAAGTAATTTGCGACCATTCAACAATCGGTATTCTTGTAACAACAGATGGTAGCGTTACAGATATTCCAAGGGAAGATTATGTTGATGCCGAGGAACGCGTTGTTAGCGAGCTTACAAAAATGGAAAAACCGTTTGTGATTATCTTAAACACGCAGTATCCCGACAAACCTGAAACACACGAGTTAAAAAATTATTTACAAGAGCATTACCATGCCCCTGTTGTAGCTGTAAATTGCCTTACACTATCTGAAGATGAAATCAAAGAAATTATGAAACAGGTCTTAATGACATTCCCTGTTAAAGAAATTAACATAGCACTCCCAAAATGGATCGATGCATTAGATGATGCGCACGCTATCAAAAAAGGCATCTACGGCTCTTTACTTGACGCAGCAACAGAGATTACAACACTCAGCGATTTAAGCAGCGCAGCTCAAAAAATGTGTGCTTGCGAATATATCTATTCTGCAGAACCTACCTCCATTGACCTTGGAACAGGAAATGCAGAAATATCGATTCAAACGGCCGAAAATTTATTCTATAAAATTGTTAAAGAAATTTCGGGATTTGATATCGATGGCGAAGATAAACTTTTGTCACTCTTGACACAGCTCTCTGCAATCAAACGGGAATATGACAAAGTTGCCGTTGCATTAAAGGAAGTAGAAAACAAAGGGTATGGGATTGTTACGCCAACCATTGATGAAATGAGTTTGGAGGAGCCAGAAATCGTAAAACAAGGCAACCGTTTTGGCGTAAAGCTAAAAGCCTCTGCTCCATCTATCCACATGATAAAAGCAGATATTCAGACAGAAGTAAGTCCCATTGTTGGAACGGAAAAGCAATCTGAGGAGCTGGTACATTACCTTTTACAAGAATTTGAAACAGACCCAAAACAAATCTGGCAGTCTAACATATTCGGCAAATCACTTCACGAATTGGTAAACGAGGGCTTACATAATAAGTTATCCAAAATGCCAGACGAGGCACAAGTAAAATTACAAGAAACGCTGCAAAAAATCATTAACGAAGGTAGCGGCGGATTAATCTGTATAATCTTATAAAAATAAAAAGGCGAACAACTGTTCGCCTTTTTTTATTGATTACAATTTGAATCAGTTAAAGATGATGCATATTCCAATGCGTCTTGTATGTGCATGCGGAAATTTTCCGCTCCAACTCTGTCATAAAAGCCTGTTTTTGTCATAACAGCTAAAGGTTGTTCATTTACATGAGAAAGAATCAGTCGTATATGCTTTTTGTTGCAGGTCTGGTACAGTTCCTCCAAAGCATTCATAGCTGTTGCATCCAGCGCAGATACAGCGCGCATGCGCAATATCAAGCAAGTCGTAAATTCTTTAAATTTTATATGCAAAATTTTATCTGCGGCACCAAAAAATAAGGGCCCACTGATTTCATATACACGAATATGTTTTGGAACAGCCATTAGTTCTGCATCATCAAGCTCACTGTCTTCAACATATTTCCATCCACGCACCTGTGTTTCTTCGCTCATACGCTTCATAAATAGCATCGCAGCCAAGATCATGCCTACTTCTATTGCGACAACCAAATCAAAAACAACGGTTAATACAAGCGTTGCAAGCATAACAAGAATATCACTTTTTGGAGCAGTTTTTATAACAGAAACGACTTTTTTCCATTCACTCATATTATAAGCAACCATGAAAAGAATTGCAGCAATTGCAGGCATAGGAATGAATCCTGCATAGGGAACAAAAAATAAAATAACCAACAACAACACAACAGCATGTACCATGCCGGAAATGGGTGTTCGTCCGCCATTGTTTGCATTTGCAGCGGTTCTGGCAATGGCGCCTGTTGCAGGAATTCCGCCAAAGAACACCGAGGCAATATTGCCTGCTCCTTGCGCAACAAGCTCCATATTGGAATTATGACGGGAATTTACCATAGAGTCGGCAACAACACATGAAAGTAAGGATTCAATTGCTGCAAGAATTGCGATTGTAAAGGCGTCCGGAAAAACTGCCGCAATTTTTGCAAAACTAAAATCCACGCCAGAAAAATCAACCTTCGGTAAACCTGCAGGAATGTGATAAAGCTCTCCAATAGTATAAACACCATCATCAAGTCCGGGAATGAATTTCACAATAAAAATACCTGCAAGTACGGCAATTAAAGAAGGTGGAATCCGCTTTTCAAATTTTGGATATATAATCAAAATTGCAAGACACACCATTCCCACTAAAAACGCTTCCCATCGAACTGTTCCAATTGCCTCAATATTGGCAGCAACTTTTTCAAATGCTTCAATGGGTTTAACACCTGCGGCGTATGTAATGCCAAGAAAATCCTTGATTTGTCCCAAAGCAATGGTGATTGCAATACCGGATGTAAATCCGGTTGTTATGGTGTATGGAATAAATTTAATTAAACTTCCCAGTTTAAATACACCCATCAAAATTAGAAGAATACCTGCTATGATTGTGGCTAAAAACAATCCATCCATCCCTTGGGATGCAACAATTCCTGCCACAATGGTTGCAAAAGCGGCTGTAGGACCGGCAATCTGAATTCTGCTTCCTCCCAAAAAAGAAACAACAAAACCTGCAGCAATTGCAGTATACACACCGCATGCCGGCTCAACGCCGGATGCCAGTGCAAGTGCAATAGACAACGGAAGTGCAATAATTGCAACAATTACACCTGCTACAATGTCCTTTACAAACTGTTCTTTTGTGTAATGCTTTAAAACAGAAAACAATTTTGGTTTTAAATAAAAATTTCGCATAATTTTTCCTCGTTTCTTTGCAAAATTTAAAATTTCATGAAAAAAAGCACTCTTTTCAGATGTGCTTTTTTTGGTGATCCATCGGAGATTCGAACTCCGGACACCTTGATTAAAAGTCAAGTGCTCTGCCAACTGAGCTAATGGATCATTATTCACTTAAAAAAATGGCTGGGCTGGCAGGACTCGAACCTACGAAATGCCGGAATCAGAATCCGGTGCCTTACCAACTTGGCGACATCCCAATCCACTATTCGGAATTAACTTATCCGAATATTCGAAATTTATACGGAGCTGAAATATGGGGTGGATAATCGGAGTCGAACCGACGACCTCTAGAGCCACAATCTAGCGCTCTAACCAACTGAGCTATACCCACCAGACAAGCAGCTATGTATGGCGCGCCTGAAGAGATTCGAACTCCTGACCCACTGCTTAGAAGGCAGTTGCTCTATCCAACTGAGCTACAGGCGCATCATTTGGTGGAGCGGGTGATGGGAATCGAACCCACACGACCAGCTTGGAAGGCTGGGATTCTAGCCATTGAACTACACCCGCGTTTCCTTTCGTTTACCGACTTTTCCTATTATAGCAGTAAAATGTAGTAATGTCAAGTACTTTTTTCATTTTTTTTAAAAAGTTCTTTGGTTGCAATCTTCTCAAATTTATGTTATAATTAGGAAGAACTACAGACAAGCTATGCATATTCTAAATTGGTTTGAATATCAATAGTAGTGTATATTTAAACTTTAAATTACAAAGGCAGGTTGGTAATATGACAAAAAAACTAATTTATTTGTGTATCATGATTTCAATATTTTTAACTACTAATATGCAAGCAATTGCTAACAATTCCAAAATCAGAACAACATCATTTGTTGATGTAACAGAAAATTATTCCTGGGCGCAAGAGGCCATTGACGAATTAGTAGAGCGCGATATTCTTGCCGGAATTGACGGAAAAAGATTTGCGCCTGCTTCTCCCGTTACAAAGGAGCAATTTTCCAAGATGCTTGTTCTTGCTTTGAAGCTTGAACAAGAAGAAACCCTTGCAATTGATTATAAGGATATCGAGGAAAACCGTTGGTCACTGCCCTACATAAATGCTGCAGCGCCTTTTCTTGCTGAAGATAGCTTCGGCGCAAAGAATTTTTATCCTGAAGAACATTATACCCGCGAAAAATGTGCTTATGCGGTTTCTATGGCTTTAGGAATTGGCAATGTTGACCGCAATTTGTTAGACAAAAATATTATTTCTTCTTCATTTAAAGACGAACAGGATGTTACAACTTCGCTTTATACACCTGTTGCCATGGCAGTAGAACGCGGCATCGTAAAAGGTGCAGACGGAATGCTCCGTCCCAAAGGTGAGGTAACAAGAGCCGAAGCTGCGGTTATTCTGTATCGCGCAATTCAGTATCAAAACCGTAATTCTCAAACACTTTTCATTACACAGACCCCGTTGCTTGGGGAAAGTACTGTAACACTTGCACAGGCAAAAAAATGGGCGCAAAACAGCGGTGCACATCAACGGTTTATCGACATAGCAGATTATTATTGGAAATACGGAGAAATAACCGGTATTCGTCCCGAAATTTTATATGGACAAGCCGCAAAGGAAACTGCCTATGGAAAGTACACAGGTCAGGTTCAACCGGAGCAAAATAACTGGGCAGGTATTAAAATTAAAAACCCAACCGGTGACAAGCCGGAAGACCACGAAACCTTTTTAACCCCCGAAGATGGTGTTCGCGCACATTTTAATCACATGTCACAATATTGCGGCGTTGAGCCTGTGGGTATTCCCCACGATAGATATTATGTGCTAAACACGGTTGCCTGGCGCGGAACCGTAAAATATGTGGAGCAATTAGGCGGCAAATGGGCACCAGATATTACCTACGGGTACAACATTGTAACAAAGATTCTTCGAGCTATGGAAAATACAAAATAATACAAAAAGGGCTGTAGCGTTTTGCTACAGCTCTTTTTTATTATAAATGCGCTTTTATAGCACGATCCATATTCCGTTTTGCATCGCGCTCTGCAATAGCTTCTCTTTTGTCATACGCTTTTTTACCCCGCGCAAGACCAAGCTCAATTTTAACCTTGCTGCCCAAGAAATATACAGAAAGCGGTATCAGCGAATAACCTTTTTCTTTTGTTTTTCCAATCAAACGCATAATCTCTTGTTTATGCAACAATAGCCGCCTTTCTCGCAAAGGATCGCGGTTAAAAATATTCCCCTTTTCATAGGGACTAATGTGCATACCAAGCAGAATTGCCTCACCCGTTTTTAACGATACATAGCTATCCTTTAGATTAACATGACCGCCACGGACAGATTTTACCTCTGTTCCAAATAACTCAATGCCTGCTTCTAATTTCTCATCAATAAAATAATCATGATATGCCTTTTTGTTATTCGTGATAATTTTTTTTGATTTTCGTTCCATGTGACTCCCCTATTATCTCAAAAATATACCGCCCAAAACCGGGCGGTATATTCTAATGCTTTTAATCAACTTCGATTAATCCATATCCACCATTTTTGCGACGATACACCACATTGGTACCGCCTGTACCACCATTGGTAAAAATATAAAAATTATGTCCCAATAAATCCATTTGCAGAACAGCTTCTTCCGGTGTCATCGGTTTGCTTTCAATTCTTTTGGTCCGAACAATATTCAAATCATCTTCATCCTGCACAACATCGTTATCAGGCAAAATTCTGTCAAAAACAACATTTTCAATGTATTCTTTTTTCATTCTTTTTTGAAGTCTTGTTTTGTTTTTACGAAGCTGGCGTTCTAAAATATCAACGGCGTTATCAATGGATGTATACATATCCGTTGTACTTTCTTCCACTCTTAAGATTAAGCCGCCGGAATGAATTGTAGCTTCAACAACCTGCTCTTCGCGTTGTACGCTTAGGGTTACAAAAGCGTCAGCTTCTTTGTAAAAATACTTGTCAAGCTTAGCAAAGCGTTCTTCTACTCTTGACTTTAACCCATCTGTTAACCCAATTTGCTTTCCTGTGATTGTGATTTTCATTACCATCCACTCCTTTATATATTTTTGCTTCTTGTAATAAAATATAGAATGACAATATTCCATTACTTTTGTGCAATTTAGACAAGTAAGCTAATGAAAAGCGAATCATAATACTGAAATATTACCTATCTTTAATTTCATTATACCACATTTTGAGAATATTTCAACCATTTTTTATGAGTTTAACAAATATTTAATTTTTTGATTTCATATAATAAATTATCTTAAAAACCGGATGTGATTTGATATGAAACGAATTTTTGTTTTATTTATTGTAGCTATATTGATTTTCAGTGCCAATACAACAGTTTCTGCTTTGTCTGTATCCGCACAATACGCCTGCATGATCGATGCACAAACCGGCCGTGTTATATATGAACACAATGCATATAAACAGCATTCCATGGCAAGCACAACGAAAATAATGACTGCATTGGTAGCAGTGGAAAACAGCGAATTAAGCGAAATGGTAACCGTCAGCAAAAACGCTGCAGGAACGGAAGGCACAAGTCTTTACCTAAAAGCAGGAGAAAACATTTCCATGGAAGACTTACTTTATGGACTCTTGTTGCAATCCGGCAACGATGCTGCCATCGCAATTGCTGAGCATGTTGCAGGTACAACAAAAGAATTTGCAGCAATGATGACTTCGCGTGCAAAAACAATTGGCGCAAATCAAACCTCTTTTCAAAATCCAAATGGACTTGATGAGGACGGACATTACACAACTGCATACGATTTAGCCCTTATTACGCGAACAGCACTAAAAAATGAAACCATTGCAAAAATCGTGGCGACAAAATCTAAGAAAATACGAAACGGAACGCAAACCATTACAAATCACAACAAAATGTTATCTATGTACCCTGGATGCATTGGTGTTAAAACGGGGTTTACAAAAAAAACAGGAAGATGCCTGGTTACAGCCGCCAAAAGAGATGATATATCAATCATTGCCGTAACCTTAAATGCACCAAATGACTGGAACGACCACAAAACAATGTTAGACTTTGGTTTTGCAAACACCGCATCCTTTCCATTGATTGCAGAAGGGATGACAATTAATTCGGTAACCGTAAAAGACGGATACAGTAACTCTGTTGAGCTTTTAGCAGAGCGCGATTTTTATCTGTCCGAAAATATAAATTCAAAATTTCAAAATGCAGATGTTGTATGCAAAATCCCTTCATCGGTTACGGCACCAATAAAAAAAGGGGAAATGATTGGAACGGTAGAAATATTTTATAACGATGCTCTGCTTGACAATATCCCTCTGGTCGCATCAGTGGATGTTGCTTATAAAGAAGAAAACAAAGCGCAAAGTATTTTAGATATTTTCAAAAAACTATTGCTAAGCGGTTGCGCAGCGAACGATTTTGATGTATAATATAGAAAAAAACGCAGGAGGTTTACATGGCACATCCTGAACGATTACAAAAGTACATTGCTCGTTGTGGCATTGCATCCAGACGCGCCGCAGAAGAAATGATTTTAGACGGACGCATAAAAGTAAACAAAAAAATTGTTACTGAACTTGGGACTAAAGTTGATGCTGATTGCGACAAAATATTTTTAGACGGCAGCCGTATTTTGCCCGAAAAAAAATTATATTACATCATGCTAAACAAACCGAAAGGATATATTGCATCTGCAAAAGACGAACGAGAGCGAAGCATTGTGACAAATCTAATAGATGGTATCGATGCGCGGCTCTACCCCGTTGGCCGGTTGGACTATTTAAGTGAGGGACTTTTGTTTTTAACAAATGATGGTGATTTCGCTTATCATTTAACCCATCCAACACAACATGTTTTAAAAAAATATCAAGTGGTTGTATCCGGCATACCGGATATAGAATCTATTAAAAAGCTTCGTAGCGGCGTAGACATTGGTGGGTATATCACGGCCCCTGCACGCGCAGAATTAACCCGTGTGGAAGAACGAACCGCCCAGATTAACATTACCATAGCCGAGGGTAAAAATCGACAGGTTCGCAAAATGTGTGAAGCCATTGGCTATCCTGTCCTGCGATTAAAACGCGTCAATATCGGCGGTGTTTCTTTAGGAAATCTGCCTGTTGGAAAATGGCGACATTTAACAGAAGAAGAAAAAAATTTACTTATGAACGGTGAAAAAAATGATAACAATAAAAAAAGAAGAAAATAAACAAAATATCCAATTGTTTTTAGAGAAACAAAATGCAACTGCTTCATCTGAAAACGCAATTGTGATGAATGCATGTGAAAACCAAGATATTTTAGCGATCGGTGCATTAACATACGAAAGCGGACATGTTTATCTAAACCATATTGAACTGCAGGATGGATATTCACATGAGACAAATATCGCTTTAGGACTTTTAAAGTCATTGTTAAACCTTGCTGATTTAAGAGGCATTAAAACCATCTATGGTTCAAATCCCGATATGATAAAGTACTATCGGATGCTTCGTTTTCAAGAAGAAGCCGGAGGAGATAAAAAACAATATTCTCTCTCTTTAGAGGGCTATTTTCAGTGCACCCATGAATAAAAATATAAATCCCCCGCTACATGCGGGGGATTTTTTTAAAATTCAGGATGGTCGCCACGAGCGACAACAATCTGAAATCCAATTTTCTCAAGATGCTTTTTGAGTTCTTCTAAAGATTCTGCCGTTTCGATATATGATGCCGTTTTGTTATCATACAGCAAATATTTTTCCCTTACAGTTTTTGGAGAAAGATTTGGCATAAAAACATTTGCACCAACAAAAAATCCTTTTTCTCTTCCATGTTTATCAAGTGTATTCAGCGCAGTTGTTGCAGGAATTAATGCGTTTGGAAGCAAAATCCTTGTTAATGCAAGAAGAATCAGCGTCATCATAACACTGCCGTTTGGCTCATCCTTAAAAGGCGTGTCCTGGTGGGAAATAAAAGGGCCAATTCCAACCATATGGGGCTTAAACGATTGCAGAAAAAGCATATCCTCTGCCAGATCAGATTTTGTCTGGTATGGAGAACCTACCATCATTCCACACCCCACCTGGAATCCGATTTCCTTTAAATTTTTTAGGCATAAAATTCGATTGGATAGCTTTAAGTTTTTAGGATGAAGCTTTCCATAATGATTTTCAGACGCCGTCTCATGCCGAAGCAAATAACGGTCAGCACCGGCAGAATAAAATGCCTCATAGGATTCTTTTGCGCGTTCCCCAATCGATAATGTTACCGCACAGTCTGGAAAGCTTTCTTTGATTTGCTTTATAAGAGTGCATATATCATCATCAGAAAAATAAAGGTCCTCTCCACCTTGCAAAACAAATGTACGAAACCCAAGACTATACCCTTTTCTGCAACAATACATGATTTCATCGGGGCACAAACGGTACCGTTCCGCATTTTGATTGGACCGGCGTATCCCGCAATAAAAACAATCATTTTTGCAGTGATTTGTAAACTCAATTAACCCACGGATAAAAATTGAATTTCCAAATACACGATTTCTGATTTGACTTGCAGTTTGAAAAAGATACCCGCGACAACAAACTGCATGTTCTAAAACAAACATCCATTCTTCTTTGCTTAAATGGTGTATTGTAGCAAGTTTATCAATCAATTGTTTCGTTTTCTCTATCTTCATCATAATCCTTTAAATACTCCGTTTTTCTTATCCTGCCAATAAAATACAAACAAAATGCAACCAGTGCTAAGCCGCAAAAACCAAAAACAACATACGACAATGCACTTTCTCCGTCGTATTTTTGCATATCAAAATGATTCGTTACCTCTTCCCTATTCTTTAAAACCGTAAAGGTTAACGAATTTGCCATATCAGACATAAGTTCCAAATCATTTTGTTCTATAACATTTTTTTCAGAATATAAAATAAAACAGATACCAGTCCCATTTACAAATGTAAAACCAACAACCATTCCATGTTGTTTACCGTCATACATGACTGTTCCGGGAATGGTCGCAAATTTCATTTGCGCATAAGAACGGATCAAAAGATCTTCCGGGTTGCACGAAAAACCATCAACAAAAAAACCATTTTTTAAAATATGATCGAGATTTTCCTGGATAGATGCATCTTCTGTTTCTGTCATATGAAAAATTTCATTTGAAATATCATTTTGCTCAATTTTTAAATAAATATTTTTATCTGCTTCTGGATGAAAAAGAAAATACTCACAATCAGAATTGATCAGTGTTTCATTCACCTCTTCAGCGGTCAAATCAAATGTTTCAAGCAACGCATCATCTGTCATATTTTTAGAAAAAACATACCAGTCCTTTGGTATGGAAAAACCCATATATGCTTCCGGAACAGAGAAAGAATGGGACATAATGACAGTATTACAGCATATGAACGCGATTAATAAAAATGAAAACAAACCTTTTTTCACAAAATTCTCCACCTTTCTATTGAACAAAAAATTTAGTTTGACGTCTGTAAAATTTTTTGCATTTCCTCTTCCGACAGTGCATTACATTCCACCATACGCTCTAAAACATGTTTTTGACGACTTCTTGCAAGCTCCGGATTCTTTGTCGGTGCATAAACAGAGGGCGCATTCGGTACACCGGCAAGCATGGTACACTGATAATCTGTCATGTCAGACGGCGCAACGCCAAAGTAACCCTTTGCCGCATCATAAATACAATAATATCCGTCGCCATAGTAAACTGTGTTCATGTAAAGCTCTAAAATCACATCTTTTGCATAATTGTCTTCCAATTGATATACAACAAAAAGTTCTGCAATTTTTCGTTCAATTTTCTGTTCATTTGTAAAAAACAAATTTTTCGCAAGCTGCTGTGTAATTGTACTTCCGCCTTGAACAATTTTTTTGGCTTGTAAGTTCTTAACAAAAGCCCGCGTAAAAGAAACAATATCCACACCATGATGACGATAGAAACGGTTGTCCTCAACAGAAAGAACAGCCTTTTCATAAATGTCTGGAATTTGATCTAAAACGACATAATTTTGCCCTGAGCGAATCGTTTTAACCTTTTGCATCACAGAGATATCTTTGGTTGCACTTCGATACATCATATATCCGGATGCAGTAAAATATGCTCCCACGCAGAGCATCAAAAAGAAGATGTAAAGGAGTAGTTTTTTAAATAATTTCTTCATACATTCCTCACAAAAAAACAAAAATCTTTCAAAAGTACGCTTTTTTTACATTCACATTTATTATAACAATTTTTATAAACATAGTCAATATCATATAAAAAAGACCACTGAAAAGTGGTCTTTTTTAATCAAAAATATGTAACGCTTAATATTGGAAAAACTCATCTGCACAAATGTCTGCCGCCAAATTCTCACTCATAATAATATGTGTGGGATTTGTACGAAGCTGCAGAACAGATGCAGGTGCCTCTTGTGAGGGCTCACCAAAAATACAAAGTCTTGATGTTAATCTCTGCCATGTTACCTGTGAGCCTGCAGTTGTGATACCATGCATATCAAGTACATTTTTAGCCTTCATTGCATCTCTTGGTCCCATCATTGCGCCCTTAGGAGGAACCTTTGAAATATCTCCCGACATTCCAAATCCGCCATGCAAAGAATTCTGTGCAATGGTCAACGGATGGAGCGATGCAACTTTTGCCGGCTGCTCTAAATATTCTTCCATTGTTGGTTTAAACCAATCTTCAACAGGATCAATAAATGCAAGGTGTCCCGGCCATCCCGGTCCTGAGTATACGATATCTGCTTCTCCGTCTGCCTCAAGCATTTTTGAAAAATCCGGTGTTGTTTTGTTGCTGTGATAAATAAAGTTTTCTTCCTTAAATCCAAGGTTTTGAATATTATCAATCATATAATGCTTAAATGCATAACCAAACCCTGCTTTATATGTCAACGGAGCAACATTTCCGTCTTCATCTGCCCATTCATCCATCATGTAAAATTTAACATTTCTGCA
>JAZPYM010000013.1:0-2207 GCA_045544215.1 Congzhengia sp. | reverse complement strand
ATGGGTGGTTTTTCCGCCGGGGGCAGCGCAAAGGTCTAATACTGTGTCACCTGCCACAGGGGAAAGCGCAAATGCTACAAGTTGTGAGCTTTGGTCCTGCACCGTAAAAAGAGATGAAAATTCTGCTCTTTGCTGCTCGCTTGCGCCAAACAAATACAGACCGCAATCCGTAAAGGGCGTTTCCTTTGTTTCAATACCCGCGCCGCGTAGCTTTTCTGCTAATTCTGCCCGGGTGCATTTTAGCGTGTTTACCCGCACGCAAAGGGGCGGCACCTGGTTTCCCGCTGCCATTAAGGTTTCTGCTCGTTCAGCGTTAAAGGTATCAATTAAAAATGTAGCCAATTCCTTGGGATAAGAATATTTCACACTTAAGTAAGAAACGATGTCTGTTTTTGACGGCAACAAATCCTTTTTTGCCTCTACGCTGCGCAGCACTTCCCGCAGCAGAGCGTTTACAAAACCTGCCGTGCGGGCACGGCTGTTTTTCTTTGCCAAAGCAACCGATTCTGAAACGGCGGCGTGGGGCGGAACTTTATCCATGAATAAAATCTGGTAAACACCCATGCGCAAAATAAGAAGCACCTTTGGTTCAATTTTTTTCAGCCGCAGGGAAGAATGTGCGCGGATGATATGGTCTAAAAGCAGCTTATTTCGGTATACGCCAAATACCAGCTCTTTTACAAATCCGGCAGATAAAGGCGTCATATTGTGTTGCTTCAGCGTGTCCATAAACACCAGATTTAAATATCCGTCTTTTGATTCTGTTTCGTGCAAAATCGAAAGTGCAATTTGTCGCTCGGACATGGACGCCCCTCCTTTTTTAAAAGCGTTACATCATAGGCTCGCCTCGTTGGGTCAAGATACCGGTTCTGCAAATGCTGACCGACTGGGGACAAAAGCCGTCTATATAGGTTTTCATTGCTTCTAACAACAAATCGGGCTTTAAATTTGCCTCGCTTCCTGCGGAAATAATGGCAGAAAAGGTGTTTTCGCCTGTTGCACAAAGATGCATGATGTCGGGGCGGATATCCGCCTCTCCCTCTGACCGCTTGGTTTTTTTAATCACCAAAATGGTACCCATATTTAAAAATGCGTCGATTTGCTGCGCAGAAAGCGCGCAATCGGTTTTGATGTCATAGCTTGCATAACGAATTTCTTTTGCTTTTTTTGCGGTTTCGTTTAGTAGCGCAATTTGGGGGATTTCCATACCCAGTGGCGTTGCTGCCCGTAACCGTTTTAAACAGTCAAGCATGCTGACAGTACTTTCAAACTCTGCATCTAAATACTCGCATGAGGACTCAAACCCCACAGAAAGCGGCAAGAGAACCGACATTTTTGGATGGGGATTATAGCCATTTGAATAGGAAACCGGCAGATTTGCCCGATGAAACATGCGGGTAAACAGACGAATCATATCAAGATGCGACACATATTTCATATCGCCGAATTTTGTAAATTGGATGCGGAATTTAGCCACAGAAACCACCTCCAAAGCTTGCAGTAATGCCGCAGCCTGCGCATTTTTCACGGCAATTTTGGGTTGTAACGCCTTGCTTTGCCTTTTCGTTTTCACTTTTTAAAAACGCTTTTGAAACGCCAACATCAATATGATCCCAGGGCAGAATTTCTTCATAGCTGCGCGCCCTTGTATTATAAAAGCTGGGGTCAATGCCTGTGTTTTCAAATGCCTTTTGCCAGATGTCTGTTTTAAAATGCTCGTGCCAGCTGTCGAATTTTGCGCCTAAGCGATGCGCCTCCACCAAAACGGCAGAAAGCCGTCTGTCGCCGCGGGCAAATACGCCCTCTAAAACGCTTAATGCGGCATCGTGCCAGTTGTAAGAAACATAGCGGTTAGATATTGCGTCCTTTAAGAGCATCTGCTTTTGAAACAGCTCCTCTTTTGTGTTTTGTCCAAACCATTGAAATGGCGTAAAGGGCTTTGGCACAAAGGATGAAACGCTGACGGTTACCCGCAGATTCTTGTTGCGGATTTCTTTGTCGGTGTGTTTATAGATAGACACTACCTCATCTGCCAGATGAGAAATGCCTAAAATATCCTCGCTGGTTTCGGTGGGAAGTCCAATCATAAAGTAAAGCTTGATGGTACCATAACCGCCGGCAAATGCCATTTTTGCCGCGTTTTCCAAATCCTCTTCTGTGATGTTTTTGTTAATCACATCCCGCAGCCGTTGGGTGCCTGCCTCAGG
>JAZPYM010000012.1:0-2898 GCA_045544215.1 Congzhengia sp. | reverse complement strand
TGATAGAAAATGAGAAAATTGTATCAGTAAGTGATTCAAGAACAGCACAAATTCCGAATTGTGCAGAAATTATCGATGCTAAGGGTGCTTATGTAGGTCCGGGATTTGTTGATATTCATGTTCACGGCGGTGGCGGAAATACATTTGGAACAGAAAATAATTTAAAGGTTGTTGATTTTTATCTTGCTCACGGGACAACAACGATTTTTCCAACATTTTATATGACGATGTCAAAGGAAGAAATGATTGCATCCATTGAAAGTATAAAAAAACTTATGCAAGATGATGGTATTGCAAAAGCTCTTGGCGGCGTTTACATGGAAGGTCCGTTTATGAACATTAATTTCGGCTCCGATATGTCAAATTGCAAATGGAATGTTGACATTATAAGACCGGAACATTTTAAGGAACTTGTTGATGTGGCAGGTGATGTTGTAAAGGTGTGGGCAGTGGCTCCGGAACGAGAGGGCATAGAAAATTTTGTGCAGTATGCAAAAAAGGTGAACCCGAAGGTTCATTTTGCTGTGGGGCACTCCAATGCAACACCTGAGCAAATACAGCCTCTGAAGAAATATGGTATGAATATTTCAACGCATATTACAAATGCGAAGTTCACAACATCTGAATGGGCTGGTGTGAGAGGTTGTGGACCTGACGAAGATTGTCTTTATGATGACAATACATATGCTGAGTTGATTTGTGATTCCATGGGCGTTCATGTCAATCCATTTATGCAGAAACTCATATTGAAAATCAAAGGTATTGACAAAATGATTTTAATAACCGATGGTTCACCAAATACGGATCCGTTACCGGAAGGGTACGAACATATGAGCGATCTTGCATTTGACGGTGATAGGAATCTTGCAGGCAGCAGACTTACAATGGATGGTGTTTGCAGAAACTTTATGAAACACACAAATTCAGGAATTGCGCAGGCGTTTTTAGCAGCTGCTACAAATCCTGCAAAGGCGCTTGATCTGTATGATGAAATTGGATCTGTAGAAGCTGGTAAAAAGGCAAATCTTGTCTTTGTTGATGATATGATTCATATTAAAAAAGTTATGCTTTACGGCAAATTTGTTAAATAAAGAAAGGAAGAGAAAAAATGTTGAAAGCAAGTATGCAAAGAGTTGATATTACACCCCCAAAAGGGCTTGAATTGGCAGGATATCCTCATTATCCAAGATATAATGAGGGCGCTCACGACCCGCTATATGCGGCTTGTATGTATCTTGAGAATAATGGACAAGAAGTTGCTATGGTAACGCTCGATTTATTATTCTTTTCAAAAATACATGTAGCAAAAGTAAGAGAAAATGTTGAAAAACGGTGCGGACTCAGTGGAAAAAATATTATGATAAGCTGTTCCCACACGCACTCAGGACCATGGGCATCGGGTAGACTTGATATTGAAAGCTTAGAGGCAGGATTACCCCAGCCTATGGAGTATGTGGAAGAACTGATCGAAAAAATTACAGAGCTGATTGTAAAAGCAAAAGAGGAAGCGTATGATGCTTATTTTGCATCTGGCGTTACTGTTTGCGGTGCAGAGTCCGGTATCGGCGGAAACAGAAGATTGCCCGGTGGTCCCCATGACCCGTTGGTAAGCGTTCTTGCAATCAAAGATACCAATGACAACATAAAAGGAATCATGGTTAACTATACATTGCATCCTACATTTATCCATGAATGGAGCAATGTCTGCACAGCTGACTATCCTTGCTACTTAAAATTAGAGCTTGAAGAATCAATTCCGGGCGTATTGGTTGGCTTTGCACAGGGTGCATCAGGAAACCAGTCAAGTCGTTACTATCGTCAGGGCGAAAGCTATGATGAGGCAGAAAGAGTAGGCAGAATTTTAGGAAAAGCTGCTTATTCTGTAATTAAAAAACTTGAATGGGAAAATGATGTTGAGATTAAAGCTGCTCAGGAAATTCAGGAAATTGAATTAAGAGATTTTGGTACAGAAGAAGAATTAAGAGCACAAGTTGCACATGATGAAGCAATATATAAAGATTTGTATGCAAAATATGGCAAATCAACAAACAGAGATGAATATTATCTGTGGCAGAATGCAAATCTTAAGCTTTTAGGTTCAGAAGACCAGCTTGGTTACATTTTGATGAAGAAAAAAGGAATTAAGATTGATCTTTTGGAAGATGAAGTGCCTGCTGAAATTCAGATTATAAGAATTGGCGGAACATGTGTGGTTGGTATTCAGGGTGAAGTTTTTGTTGAATATGGATTGTTTGTAAAGGCTATGGCAGGGTTCGGCGTGGTAGTTGTTAATGAGCTTGCAAACGGTGTGCTGCCGGGCTATTTGTATACACCTGAATCATTGGTTACAGGCGGATATGAAACAGACACTTCTATGCTTGGTGAAGACTTTGGATTAAAATATATCACAAAAGTTTTGGAAACAATTGAAAAAGTAAAGTAAGGAGGAGAAATAATATGAATTTTAAAGAAACATTTTTACATGATTTTTATCCTTTTAAAAATCAGGATGAAATCGACAGAGTAAGAAAAATTACAAAAGAAGATATTATCGCGATGAACGGCAAACATCCGAAAAATCCTAATATTAAATTAGAAATAAGAAGAAATGATGAATTTGAAATCGTCATGATTACCGATATGGTAAAAAGAATTATTGATTCAGATATCAACGACAAAAAAGTCGTTATGATTATGTGTAATCCCAATCCTACATACAGAAAAGTAGCTTATATGCTCAACGAAATGAATGTAAGCTGCAGAAATGTTAAATTTTACATGATGGATGAATGGGCAGATGAAGACGGAAATGTTGCTCCGTTGACATATAAAGCAGGGTTTGGTTATGCATTTAAGCATTATATGATTGATAATATTCAAAACCTTGGATTTAAGGAA
>JAZPYM010000011.1:0-20870 GCA_045544215.1 Congzhengia sp. | reverse complement strand
CGCACGCGATCGGCGCCTTTTAATGACGATATACTGTTGTCGTCATACTGCTTCTTCATTGCATTCTGCCTTTCAAAACAAAATTAGGATTGGGTGCTGTAGTTGGGAGATTCTTTGGTAATGGAAATGTCGTGGGGATGGCTTTCAATCAAGCCGGCACCGGTAATTTTTACAAACTGACCGCTTACCTTTAATTCTTCAACGGTTCTTGTTCCGCAGTAGCCCATACCGGAGCGCAAACCACCCATCAACTGATAAATGGTGTCTGCCACAGAGCCTTTAAAGGGAACGCGACCCTCAACGCCTTCCGGCACCAGTTTTTTGGTATTGGTCTGGAAGTAGCGGTCTTTTGAACCAACCTCCATTGCGGCAATGGAGCCCATGCCACGATATACCTTAAAGCGTCTGCCCTGATAAAGCTCTTCCTCTCCGGGACTTTCTTCGCATCCGGCAAGGAGGCTACCCACCATAATCACATTGGCACCTGCTGAGATTGCCTTTGGCAAATCGCCGGAATATTTAATACCGCCGTCAGCAATCACGGGGATGCCGTAACGGTTTGCAACTTCATACACATCGGAAATTGCGGTAATCTGCGGCACACCAACGCCGGCAACCACGCGGGTGGTACAAATAGAACCGGGGCCGATACCAACCTTAACTGCATCAGCGCCTGCTTTAATTAAGCATTTTGCTGCTTCGCCGGTTGCAATATTACCCACAATCAAGGAGATGTGGGGGAATTTTTCTTTCACAAGCTCTGCTGCCTTAATAATGTTCATGCTGTGACCATGTGCAGAATCCAATACAAAAGCATCAACCTTTGCATCTGCCAAAGCACCTGCACGGTCAAGCAAATCTTTTGTCACGCCAAGGGCTGCACCAACCAGCAAGCGTCCTTTTGCATCTTTTGCAGAATTGGGATATTTTACGCTTTTTTCAATATCCTTAATGGTAATTAAACCTTTCAATACGCCGTTTGCATCCATAATGGGCAGCTTTTCAATCTTGTGGCGTCTTAAAATTTCCTGTGCCTCATCCAGCGTTGTGCCTTCCGGCGCAGTTACCAGATGTTCTCTTGTCATAACTTCGGCAATTTTTCTGGAAAAATCTGTTTCAAAGCGCAAATCACGGTTGGTTAAGATGCCTACCAATTTGCCGTTTTCACAGATGGGAACACCTGAAATCCGATATTTGCCCATTAATTTGTCTGCATCTTCCAGTGTGCAATCGGGTGCTAAATAAAAAGGATCGGTAATAATGCCATGCTCAGAACGCTTTACTTTGTCTACTTCTGTTGCCTGGGCATCAATGGTCATGTTCTTGTGAATAATACCAATACCGCCTTCTCTTGCCATTGCAATTGCCATGGCGGATTCGGTAACCGTATCCATCGCCGCACTCATCAGCGGAATATTCAATCGAATGTTTTTTGTAAGCTGTGTGGACAAATCCACCATGTCCGGCGTAATTTCACTTTTTTGTGGAACCAGCAACACATCATCAAAAGTCAATCCTTCTTTAATCAATTTGCTCATTGTCTGCACCCTTTCTTCGGTTGGTATGATAAAATTTAAGAAAAAAAGTTTAAAATCCTACTCTTTTACCATATAGTATAACAAATTTTTGGTGTAAAAGCAAGGAAAAAATCGAATTATCAAAAAATTAAAATTACCGAGAAAGGAATTGCGATTTTTGCAAAATTGTGGTATGATACTAAAAAAGAATGTAATGTTGGAGGGACCATATGGAATTACTTTCGCCGGCAGGCGATATTGCATCCTTAAAAACCGCGGTAGCGTGTGGCGCAGACGCGGTATATATCGGCGGAAAATCCTTTAGTGCCCGGAAAAACGCCAACAACTTTACCAATGAAGAATTGGTGGAGGCGGTGGATTTTTGCCACCTTTACAAAGCAAAGCTTTATGTGACCTTAAATATTTTAATCAAGGAAGCGGAGATAAAAGACGCGCTTTCCTTTGCAAAATTTTTGATAGAAGCAGGGGTAGACGGCATTATCATACAGGATTTAGGGATTTTGTGTGCAGTGCGCCAAATGTCCCCTCAAGTTAAAATTAATGCCAGTACACAAATGACAATCTGCTCATCAGACGGCGTGAATTTGTTAGAGCAACTTGGAGCAAATCGTGTGGTTTTGGCACGGGAGCTTTCCCAAAAAGAGATTGCAGCCATCCGCCAAAACACCAGACTGGAGTTGGAAACATTCGTCCACGGCGCCATGTGTATGGGCTGGTCGGGGCAGTGCCTTATCAGCAGCATCATTGGCGGAAGAAGCGGCAACCGCGGCCTTTGTGCCCAACCCTGTCGTCTTCCGTATACCCTTTTAAAAGACGGCAAGTCCATTACCAATAAAAAACCGCTGCTTTGTATGAAGGACTTGTGCCTGGCAGAAGAAATCGAAGCACTAAGACCCTTAGTAGACTCCCTTAAAATTGAGGGAAGAATGAAAAGTGCGGAATATACAGGCGTGGTAACCAAAACCTATCAAAAGGCGCTGAATGGGGAATTAAAACCGGAAGAACTGCAAAACACGCTGAGCTTCTTTTCTCGTGGCGGCTCGGCAAAGGGCTATTTCGACGGACGCAGCTTTGGCGCCATGATGGATTATGCTCCATCTGAAAAGGTGACGGCAACCCGAAAGCAGGTTCTGGAAATCAAACAAACACCAACGGAGAAAAAACGCACCATATCCTTTGTGCTGACTGCAAAAGAGGGAGAGCCGCTTGCGCTTTCGGCTACTTCGGACGACTTTTCTGCTACCGCCATGGGCGCTGAATGCCAGACGGCGCAAAACGCGCCTTTTGACCAGGAAAGAGCAAAACAACAACTTTCAAAATTAGGGGATACCCCCTTTATCCTTGCAACTGTCCGGGTGGAAACTGCAGGAAACCCCTTTGTTTCTGTTTCAGAGCTTAACGGCTTGCGCAGAAAAGTGTGTGGGGATTTAACCCGGCAGATTTGCGATAGCTACAGACGCAAGGTTGCCACAATTTCTGTGGCAAATGCCACAAAATCGGAGGCAGATGCCACCAAGAATGTCGCGGGTGCCACGCCCAAACTTTGTGTTCAGGTGCGGACAAAGCAGCAGCTGGAAGCGGCGGAATCTATGGGCATCCGGGCAAAATATTTATCTTATAATTTGTTTTGCGAGAAAGGCACAGAGCAGGATATTTGCGTACTGCCCCCTATGACCAAAGAGGGCGAAACGCTTAATTTACAAGGCGCGGCGCGCGTTATGGTGCAAAACATAGGACAAATTCCCGCGGCAAAAGGAAGGCTTTTATGCGGCGGCGAGCGGCTGAATGTGACCAATCACTTAACTGCAAATGCACTTTTTAACCAGGGTTTTCGTCGGGCAACCCTTTCTCCTGAATTAAACTTAAAGGAATTAAGGCAGATCATCGCCCATGTGGACGGACCTACAGAGGTGCTTGCCTACGGCAGAATTCCCCTGATGGTTATGGAAAATTGCGTGATTAAAAGCGCACACCACTGCACAAAAGGCGCAGGAAACTATGCGCTTTTAGACAGAATGGGCGAGCAATTTCCCTTGGTTTGTGAGGGGTGTCGTAATGTGCTTTATAACAGTGTGCCGCTTTATATGGCGGACAAAATGGAGGATTTACTGTCTTTAAATGCGGCAGTACTGCGCCTTTCCTTTACTACGGAAGACTATGATGAATGCCGTCATGTGATTGCGGCGTATCGAACAGCACTTTTGGGGAAAACGCCCCACAAGGTGTTTGATAACATTACGCGGGGACATTTTTATCGTGGAGTTGAATAAATCGTGACAAAAACGGACAGGATGATTTTTTGGGGGACTCTGGCGCTTTCTGTTTTGCTGCTTTTTTGCACGCGCCTTTTGTTTTTGCCCGCCGGAGAGCAAACCATTGTGATAGAGCAAAACGGCAAGGTGTATGCATCGTACCAAAAAAGCGGCTTGCACCAGGCAAAACAGCTTGCAATACAAACAGAGCAGGGGTATCACTTGCTTGAGGTATCAAGTCAGGGCGCAAAGGTTTTGGAAACAGACTGCAAAGACAGGCTGTGCGTGGGCGAAATACACAAACCGGGAGAGCTGCTTGTTTGCCTCCCACAGAGATTGGTGATAAAAATTCAGGGCAATGGGGAGGTGGACGGCGTTGCGTACTAAAACCGTAACCATGCTTTCGCTTTTGTGTGCCACTGCGCTGGTGTTAGGGTACATTGAAAGCTTTGTGCCGATTTTTTCTCTGCTTCCCGGCGGAAAAATTGGCATTGCAAACACGGTTACCATGGTGGTGTTTTGCTTGTTTGGCGCAAGAACGGGCATTTTGTTTGGCGCGCTTCGTTGTTTGCTTTCTGCCGTGCTTTATCAGGGGTTATCCGCGTTTTTTTATGGCTTTGGCGGAACGATTTTTGCTGTGCTTTTTATGTGGATTTTTCAAAAAATGCTAAATGCGCGCATTTCGCCCATTGGGCTTTCTGTTGTGAGCGCTGCGTTTTTTAATGTGGGGCAGCTCGCCGTTTGCGCACTGGTACTAAACGGACTAAGCGTTTTTTACTACTTACCTGCCCTTTTGGCTGTTTCTGCTCTGTCCGGCGTGGTAACGGGCGCGATTGCCAAGCAAATTTTGGAATTGTCTTTATTTACAAATTTTTATAAAAACAGAATGGAGAGATAGAAAATGGAAATAATACTTGCATCAGCATCTCCAAGAAGAAAAGAGTTAATGCAGCATTTGGGAGTTTCCTTTTCCGTAATGGCGGGGGATGTTGATGAAACCATAGATACAGAGCTTCCGCCCTATCTTATTTGTGAACAGATTTCCCTGCTGAAAGCGTCCGCCATCGCATCAGAGGTGAAGCAAGCGGGCAAAGAGGCGATTGTAATTGGCGCCGACACCATCGTTGTGGCAGACGGCAGCATATTGACAAAACCCAAGGATGCAGCAGATGCAAAACAGATTTTGTCTGCGCTTTCCGGAAAGTGGCACAGTGTTTTTACAGGCGTAACGGTTATGAATACGAAAAATGCGAAAAGTGAAACCTTTTATGAGGAAACCAAGGTGCATTTTCTGCCGCTTTCACAAAGCACCATTGATGCCTATATTCAAACAGGTGAATATCAAGACAAAGCAGGCGGGTATGGCATTCAGGGGAAAGGTGCCCTTTTGATTGACCGTATTGACGGAGATTACTTTAATGTGGTAGGCTTGCCCATCAGTAAGCTGTCTCAGGTTTTACAGAACGAATTTGATATTTCCTGCTTATAATGAACATATTCCTCATGCGCTTGCGTTTACATATTGTATGAGGGAGGAATTGTTTTGGGAAAACAGATTGGCGTGGATTTGGGCACGGCAAACACACTGATTTATTGCAAAGGCAAGGGGATTTTGTTAAACGAGCCTTCTGTAGTGGCAATTCACAGAGAAAGTGGAGCGGTGCTGGCAGTTGGGCATGCGGCAAAAAGCATGATTGGGAGAACACCGGACGAAATTCTGGTGGTGCGCCCTATGCGAAACGGCGTTATTGCGGATTTGGAAATTGCTCAGGCGATGCTGAAAGCGTTTTTGGAAAAGGCAAATCCCGGCGGTGTTGTGCGCCCTTTGGTAACGGTTTGTGTTCCCCACGGCATCACAGAGGTGGAACGGCGTGCGGCGCTTGAAACAATTCTGCGTGCAGGCGGAAAAAACGGATATATCATAGAGGAACCCATGGCGGCAGCGCTGGGGGCAGACCTTCCTGTGCGGGAAGCAACGGGCAGCATGGTGGTAGACATTGGCGGAGGCACTTGTCAAGTGGCAGTGGTTTCGTTTGGTGGCATTGTGGCAAGCAGTGCCGCGTTTGCCGCAGGGGAAAAAATGGATGGGGATATTGTTAGCTATATGAAGCGCGTACACAATGTTTTAATTGGCATGAGCACGGCAGAAGAAATTAAAGTTGCCGTGGGATGCGCATATCCCTCCCAGCGAGAAGAAACCATTTCGGTTATGGGGCGGGACCTTGCAACCGGACTTCCCCGCATGGTTTGTGTTACCTCAAAAGAGGTGCAGCAGGCGCTTGCACCTACGGTGGAAGCCATTGTAGAGGCAGTGCAAAGCACATTGGAGCAAACACCACCAGAGCTTGCAGCAGATATTGTGGAACGCGGCATTGTATTAACAGGCGGCGGGGCGCGCCTTTCAGGGCTTGCAAAGCAGATAACCGACAAAACAGGTATTCCGTCTTTCGTGGCAGAAAATGCAGAGGAATGTGCCGTGATGGGAACGGGTCTTGCCTTTTGGGATACCGTACCCCATACGCCATTTGGCACATCTGCAAAGCGTTTTTTGTTTGGCCACAGGCAGTGAGGCAAGACAATGAAACGGGACAAAAAAAGACATATTACGGCGTTGGTGTTGGCAGGTATTTTTCTTCTGTTTGCTGGGGTTTCCTACGGGCTGATGCACGAGCAAACAGAAAATCCTGTAACCCGGGGGATACAATCGCTTTTTTTTCCTGTACGGCAATGGATTAACCGCACAGGGCGAGGCGCTTTTGCCTGGGTCGACAGTGTTATAAACGCCAAACAAATAAAAGAGGAGAAAGAGCTGCTGCAGCAGACACTTTCCGGTCAGCAGCAGGAAATTGACCGAGCAGAATATTTAGAGCAGGAAAATCGACGATTGCGAAATCTTTTGGATTTTCAAAACAAGGCAGACCAAGGGAATATGATAGGGTGTGAGGTGGTTTCAAAAAACGCGGGAAGTGGATTTTTGACGCTGCAAATTGACAAAGGGACAGCCCAAGGCATTTCAGTGGGCGATCCGGCAGTTTCCCATTACGGCTTGGTAGGGACCATTACAGAAGCAGGCACAAACTGGGCAACGGTTACCACGATTTTGCATCCGCAGAATGCGGTAGCGGTTTTGGTGGTGCGCACAGAGGCCATGGCGACTGTGCAGGGAAATTTGATGTCGGCACACCAAGGCACTTTGACAGTAGCGCAAAAGTTTACCGATGAGCCGTTTTCTGTGGGGGATGTTTTTGTCACAAACGGCATGGGCGGCATCTATCCTAAGGGGTACCTGGTGGGGACGGTAACAAGCATTGAAAAAGAGGATGCAAACGGGCAGCTGCAGGTTACAGTTACGCCCACTGTGGAATTTGAAACGCTCTATGCGGTTACAATTATCAAGCAGCAAACAGGGGGCTGAAAATGGGATACTTGGTAAAGGTAAGAAATCAAAGAGCAAAGCATCTTGCCTTTGGGGCAGTATTTGCTTTTGTGCTGCTGCTTTCTCTTTTGCTGCAGTCTGCTTATGTGCCCAATGTGTCTTTAACCCTTTGTATTTGCTTTTGTTTGAAAAGGAGAAACGCCGCAGCCCTTGTGCTCAGCGCTTTATGTGGTTTTTTGCAGGAAACGCTGAGCGGAGGGGCAATGGGAGATTGCCCGCTTTTATACTTACTGATTGGTTGGCTTAGTATTTTTCTAAGTGACCGTTTCTATGGACAAACGCTAAAAGTTACGCTATGTTTGGTTTTTGCGCTTTCTTTTTTGTATTCCCTGCTTTTTTGGGGAATTCGTTGTCTGGCATGGGGAACCGACGGGTATGGACAGCTTCTTTTTTTCAACATGATTCCCTCAGCGCTTTATAATACAGCCCTTGCGCCGCTTTGCGCATGGTTGGTTAGAAAACTGTTTGGGAACGGGGAATTGGTTTAGGAGGAATGAGGTTGGACAAATCGGGGGCAAAGAGCAACAACAGACGCTACTTTTTCCTGTATGGTCTGGTGCTGGCGTTGTTTTTACTCGTTTTGCTGCGCCTTTTTGTGTTGCAAATCAGAGATGGCAAGCAGTATCAGGCAATGTCTGAGGAAAGTATATCCGTAATGCCGCCCATTAAAGCCCCAAGAGGAGAGATTACAGACCGCAACGGGCAAATTCTTGTGGCCAACCGAAAAGGGCATTGTCTGGTTTTAAGCAAAAACAATACCACGCGGCACACGCAGCATCAATCGATTATCAACTTATTTACCCTTTTACAAGAAGAGCCAATATGCAGCGGTTATAAGGACCAACTGCCTATCTCGTTAAACATGCCGTTTTCCTTTACCGATGAGACAGCAGCAAAAAAAATAAAGGAAGAAAACAACATAGACGCCCAGGCAGATGCGGAAGCTGTGCTGGAGGCGCTTTGCGACAGATATCAAATTGCGTCGGAGTTTTCAAAAACAGAACGCCGCCTGCTTGCTGGGGTGTCCTATGACATGAAACAACGCGGCTTTTTGGCAGAATCAACATATGTACTGTTTGAGGATGTGACGCCGCAGGTTGTGATGAAGGTGCAGGAGCACACGGCGTTTATACCCGCCATTTCTGTGGAGGAGCGTTGGGTGCGGGAATACTGTTATCCAAAAGTTGCTACCCACATTTTGGGCAGCGTAGGGCAAATGAATAAGGCAGAGTATGAAGCCATGAAAGAGCAGGGATATCGCGCTGATGATGTGATAGGAAAGCAGGGCGCGGAAAAGGCTTTTGAACAATATCTTCGGGGAACAGACGGGACGCATGGCGTTACCTCCTGCATTGGCAAACGAGAGATACCGTTTGTTGCGCCTGCCGCAGCCATTGGCGGCAATACCGTTATGCTAACCTTAGATATCGACCTGCAATGCGTCACAGAGGCAGCGCTAAAAGAGGGCGTTTTGCAGGCGCGAGGTCAAAAAAGTGCAAATCAAGGTGGCGCTGCCGTAGCGGTGGAGGTTCATACAGGCGAAATTTTGGCAGCAGCCTCCTATCCCACCTATGACCTGGCGCAATTCCATGCGCAATATGGTGCGCTTTTAAGTGACAAGGCAATGCCCATGTTTAACCGCGTTATCTCGGGCGTTTATGAGCCAGGTTCTACCTACAAACCCATTACTGCCATTGCAGCAATGGACAGTGGCGTTTTAATGCCCAAGGAAACCATTCAGACAAAGGGAAAATATCCGTACCTGGACCGCACCTTTCAATGTAACCTTTACCGCACAAAAAAACAAACCCATGGCACCATTGATGTGGCGCGGGCGTTGGGCGTTTCTTGCAACTATTTTTTTTATGAAGCAGGCAGAAGGACAGGGATTAGACCGATTGCGGAAACAGCAGAAAAATTTGGACTTGGAAAACCTACCGGTATAGAGCTTTCCGGTGAAGCAAAGGGAAATGTTGCAACGCCTGAAAATCGGGAAAAAAATGGTGGCGTCTGGTATCCGGGAGATGTGCTGCAGGCAGCCATCGGGCAATCAGACAATCTGTTTTCTCCTTTGCAGCTTGCCAATTACGCTGCAACCTTGGCAAATGGAGGCAAAAACTATCAAACAACCATCTTAAAGGCGGTTAAATCACAGACGGATGATATTTTCATCAAAGAAGCAGTGCCAAAAATCAGGCAGACTGTGGAGGCTTCAAAAAGCGCATTGGCAGCCGTAAAAAGCGGCATGTTGCAGGTGACACAAAAGCATGGTACGGCGGGAAGCGTGTTTGCAGACTTTCCTATTTCGGTTGCGGGAAAAACCGGCTCGGCGCAGGTAAGGGGCGGAACAAACGGCTTGTTCATCGGTTATGCACCGGCAGAAAATCCAAAAATTGCAGTTGCCGTTGTGCTGGAAAAAGGAGATTCCGGCACAAAAGCGGCTATGGTGGCGCGAAAAATGCTGGAACAGTATTTTCAAAAGCCAGCAAAGGATGACGCATATCAGGAAGAAGCGCCTTATACCCTTCTTCCATAAGATAGAAAACAAGAAAGGATAAAAGCAAAATGATTATTTTAAAAGGCAGCCCAAAGGGCATTTCCGTGTCCATAGATGATACGGATTTTGAAACAGGACGCGCAGAATTAATTGAAAAGCTGGAGGCTTCCAAAGAATTTTTTAAGGAAATTTCATTAGAGGTCTTTTTGACCAGCAATATATTGACAGAGGCAGAGGTCTGGTCGTTGCAACCGGTGGTGCAGGAGGTTTTGCAGGATACAGAGGTGATTTTTTTAGACCATGAGCCGAAAATGATTCCCAAAAAGCACTCTCCTTTGGACGAATTGGGGGACGATGAGGGGATTACAAAATTTGTGCGAACCACCGTGCAGGCGGGAGAAACCATTGAATATGCCAATCATCTGGTGGTGATTGGCGATGTAGAGGCTGGCGCAAAGGTTGTTGCCGGCGGGAATGTGTTTGTGCTGGGCGGACTTTTTGGTACGGTTCACGCAGGGGCAGAGGGCAAGCAGAATGCCGTTGTGGTTGCCATGAAGCTGATGCCGGAGCGCCTTTCTATCGGAGAATTTTCTACTTATGTGAAACCAAACGCCATTAAGCGCCTGTTTTCCAATGTGCCGGAAATTGCATATGTTATGGAAAATAGCATAAAAATTGAACAATATACATAAAATTTTTGTGTAATTTTTGTGAACTTTATATTAAATATACAAAAATGTTGGAATTTGGTATTGTCTTGGCATAAGTTCTATGCTATAATAAGTGTGCAAGAAATTTTGATGGTGTACTGTCAAAAGCGATGATAGATGTTCAACAGGGAGGGCCACAAAATGAATATTGCGTTGATTGCGCACGATAAGAAAAAAGAGTTAATGGTACAGTTTTGTATTGCGTATAAAGGCATTTTAGAAAACCATATGCTTTGTGCAACAGGAACAACCGGCGGATTAATTTCAGACGCAACCGGGTTAAAGGTACATCGATTTTTATCAGGCCCCCAGGGCGGCGACCAGCAAATCGGGGCGCGGATTGCCTATAACGAGATTGATATGGTCCTTTTTTTTCGGGATCCGTTAACGGCACAACCTCACGAGCCGGATGTGTCCGCATTGCTCAGATTATGTGATGTGCACAATGTGCCCCTTGCCACCAATGTAGCAACGGCAGAGGTTTTGGTCCATGGCCTTGAGCGTGGCGATTTAGATTGGCGCGACATTGTAAATCCAAAAGATCAATAATAAACAACAAAAAATTCCGAAGCACATTTGTGTTTCGGAATTTTTTTGTGTCATGTCAATCAAGTTTTATAACCAATTTTGCCTTTTTTTATTGTTTTTTCTGATAAATTTTCGTTACGATATAAAAGGCAAACAGCATCACAATCGTTAAAAAGATACAGATAGCGATGCGAAATTCTGTATCAAAGGCGTTCTGGGGTGCAGAAATCTCTTCCGGTTCCGGTTCTGTGGGAGAAACATCGTAAAGCAGCATAAAGGTGCGATATAAAAGTTCGGCACCCTCTGCTTTTGTTACAGTATCTCCGGGGGCAAACACACCGCCGTTGGCAATTAAACCGCAACGCGTTGCAACGGCAATGTATGGAATTGCCCAATCAGAGATTTTGTCGTTGTCTGTAAACTGTAAATACGAGGCGTCGTTTTCTGTGTGAAGATACGCCCTTTTTTCCACCAAAATTCTGCCGCACAGGGTTAACACCTGTTCCTTTGTCATGGAGGCATTTCCGCGAAAAGTGCCATCGGCATAACCGGCAGCAAGTTTTTGCTCTTCTGCTGATGCAATGTAGCGATAGTATTGATTTTTTTCGGAAATGTCCGTAAAGGAGCAGCGGGCATCTAAATTGACGGCATAAAACATCTTTACCATAGCTTTGGTAAAATCGTAACGGCGCAGCAAGTTGTTGGGACGAAAACGATTGTATTTATCCACCGAAAAAATGCCTTTGGACACTAAAAACCGAATGGCCTCCTTTGTGGTAGCGGGAAGATTCTCAATATCATTGATGGTAATATCGTTTTCCACCATATCGTAAGTTCCAGAGTAGTTGGTGGAAAAGGTGATGGTTTTATTTTTCTCGTCAAACTGACCGCCCCAGTTATCTGTTCCGCCGGGATATGTGGCAATTACTGTGGAATACGCACTTTCTGCCGGAATGGTAAACCAAACAGGTGCAGATAAATAGGAAATAGCCTGATTTGCATCATCGGTAAAGACCACAGAAAAACCGTTTTCTGTCATTGTGTATTCCAAACAAACAGTGCCACATGTCTGCTCTAAAACCAAAAGATCGTCCGCCGAAAGATAAATGCTGTGTGTTTTATCCAGCATCAAACGGATGCCAGAGATGCCGGAAATCGCTTGTGCCGTGCCTTGTTGATACACAAGGCGCAAAGGTTTTGTCAAATCAATACCCGAGGCAAAAAGCACAGGTATTACGCGTGTTTTTCTTGGTTGTGATACTTGGTGTGTATTCATCAGATGCATCATGCGTTCTGCACAATATTGTGCGTTTTCAGCCAGAAAGGAAACCGTTTCGCTATCAATTACCAGCCGATTGTTTTTTGCATGAATCTCTGTCCGCGAGCTTTGGTTCACGGCAAACTCCACAAATTCCAATGCGGCAGCTGCTCCGTTTTCGTTAAGCGGGGTTTCCTTATTGGAAAGCAGAGTGGACAAATAATTGACATAGTCATCGATTCCGCGAAATTCAGCAGTGCGGCCATAATCAATGATCAGGTTGCCGGGGGCGTTATCTCTTGCTTTTAGCGAAAGCAGGGATGCAACATCCAGCAGGCTTTCGTGGTTATATTTTGTCACTACCTGGGGCGCCGGCGAGGCGCCGGTGAGCAGCGCGTACTGTTTTTGATACGGTAGATTGATGGAAGATGCCAAAGAGGTATCCACATAGTATTGGACAAAAATATGGGTGTCGCTTAGTTTTGAAATTTTATCAAAGCTTAAAAAGACACCTGCGCCCACTGCTTTTTTAATAGCGTCTCGTTGCTGCTTTGAGAAGAATGCCGTATCATCTGACAAAGCGCTTAGGAAAGTGTAGCGTAAATACAAGCTTTCAATGGCGTCATCTATGGTGGCAGCGCTATTGATTTCTTTTGCACTCAAGGTGCAACACACAAAGGAAAGAGGCGCAAGGGAATGGTTCTCAGCAAAAAGGGAATCTTCCGTCTGGGCAGCATCAGATGCAACAAATGCATCATATTCTGTGGTGGAAAGCTGCTTTATCTCAAACGCATTTCCTTCAAAAATCACCTGGTAAGTGGTAATTGTGGTGCGGTCTGTGGCTTGTCCATAAAATTCTGTTTGATTGGTCTTTTCGTTTTGGGCAGCCCATAAATTCTCAAACACAGAAAAAGGAATGTTTTGAAATTCCGAAAGCTTCATTATGGATTGATTTTTATAGGTATAGACGGAAAGGGACTTGTCGTTACCAACCACCAATTCCGGCGTGCTGTCAAAGTCAAAATCAGCCAAACTACACGAAAACGCATTTTTTTTGGCTGCCTGGTGGATGATGCGGCGGTATTCTGAAGTCGGAGGCCAAGCGGTCTTAGGAAGACAACTGGGGCTATCAACTCCTTGGCCATCATGGAGAGATTTTTATAGGTATAGACGGAGAGGGACTTGTCGTTACCAACCACCAATTCCGGCGTGCTGTCAAAGTCAAAATCAGCCAAACTACAGGAAAACGCATTTTTTTTGGCTGCCTGGTGGATGATGCGGCGGTATTCAGCCTCCCAGGCAGCCGCGTCATATTCACAAAAAACCGTTGCGCAGCCACTAACAGTCAGCAAAACGGTTAATAAAGCACAGACAAGTTTCTTCAAGTCCATCCCTCCTTGTAATCATTTCCATGTTTATTATATAATCTTTCCCATGAAAAAGCAATGTTTTTCGCAAAAAAAGAAAGCCAAAGCAACGCTTCGGCTTTCTTTTTTATTTGTAAGTAGATTACTTAAGTGTAACTTTTGCGCCAACTTCTTCAAGCTTCGCTTTGATTTCGTCAGCAGATTCTTTGCTTGCAGCTTCCTTAATGATTTTCGGAGCGCCGTCAACCATTTCTTTTGCTTCCTTAAGGCCAAGACCTGTGATTTCACGAACAGCCTTGATAACCTTAACTTTTTCAGCACCAGCTTCTGTGAGCTCTACATCGAACTCTGTCTTTTCTTCAGCTGCAGCAGCACCAGGAGCTGCAACACCAGCAACAGCTACAGGAGCAGCTGCGCTTACGCCGAATTCCTCTTCGATTGCCTTTACCAATTCAGATAATTCTAAAACGGAAAGTGCTTTAATTTCTTCAATCATAGCAGTAATTTTTTCGCTCATTTTAATTTTCCTCCTAATTATTAATAGTAATAAATCATTTTAAATTTTTAACTTATGCAGTTTCTTTTTGTTCGCGAACTGCGTCAATTGCGCGAGCTAAGCCCGCAATTGTAGCATTCAAGCCACCAGCAAGCATTGCATAAAGTGTATCCTTTGAAGGAATCTGGCTGAGTGCTGTAACTTCCTCTAAGGAAATTGCTTTGCCTTCCATAAAGCCGGCTTTGATTTCAAAGATATCTTTGCCTTTTGCAAATTCTGCCAACACGCGTGCAGGAGCAACAACATCGTCAAAGCTGAGTGCGAGTGCTGTGGGGCCGTTTAAGATTTCGTCGAATTCTGTATAGCCTGCAGCGTTTGCAGCGCGCTTTGTCAGTGTGTTTTTCACAACGGCATATTCAACATTTGCTTCACGCAGCTTGTTACGAAGCTGTGTGTCCTCCTCAACGGACAAACCGCAGTAGTCAACGAATACGCCGGCAGCTGCTGTCTTCAGTTTTTCGGAAAGGTCTGCAACCATTTGCTGTTTTTGCTGTAATACTTTTTCACTTGGCATGTTATAAATTCACCTCGCTGTGTATAAAATTAAAGGCTTTTCTCCGCAAGACGAAGAAAAGCCTAAAAATCAATGAAAAGCTTTCCTCGGCGGGCAATTTTAAGCTACAAAGTAGCACCTGCTGTCTGCGGAAAAATATGAAACTAAAGGTATTATACCAAAAGAATCGTCTTAAGTCAAGTAAAATTAGTCAGAAAGTTTGGACTGATTAATTTTAACGCCGGGGCCCATGGTAGAAGCCACAACGCAGCTCTTGATATACTGACCCTTTGCTGCTGCCGGTTTTGCTTTGATGATAGCAGAAAGCAAAGCGTTAAAGTTTTCGCAAAGTTTTTCTTTGCCGAAAGATACTTTACCCAAGGGGCAGTGAATGATGTTTGTTTTGTCAAGACGATACTCAACTTTACCGGATTTAATCTCGTTTACAGCTTTTGTAACGTCCATTGTAACGGTGCCGGCTTTCGGGCTGGGCATTAATCCCTTAGGACCCAAAACCTTACCAAGACGACCTACAACACCCATCATATCAGGGGTTGCAACAACAACATCATATTCAAACCAGTTTTCGTTCTGAATTTTGGGGATGAGATCTTCTGCACCTACAAAATCAGCACCTGCTGCCTGCGCCTCGTCAGCTTTTTCGCCTTTTGCAAATACCAAAACGCGTGCAACTTTACCTGTGCCGTGGGGCAGAACGATAGCACCGCGAACCTGCTGGTCAGCGTGTCTTGAGTCAACGCCCAAACGAACATGAACCTCTACGGTTTCGTCAAACTTTGCTTTGGAAGCTTTTACAACCAAGTCCAAAGCTTCGTCTGTGTCGTAAAGCTTTGTTTTTTCGATGAGCATTGCGCTCTCTTTATAATTTTTTCCTCTAAACATTCTTGTTTCCTCCTTCTGTGGTCAAACAAGCGGGGATTTCCGCTCTCCCACTTCTTTCAAAATCGAATTAGTCTTCGACAACGATGCCCATGCTTCTTGCAGTACCTGCAATCATGCTCATAGCAGCTTCTAATGATGCTGCGTTTAAGTCAGGCATTTTTGTTTCTGCAATTTGCTTTACAGCGTCCTTGCTGACGGTTGCAACCTTTGTTTTGTTGGGTGTACCCGAAGCCTTGTCGATTTTAGCGGCTTTCTTTAACAGTACAGCCGCCGGGGGAGTTTTGGTAATGAATGAGAAAGATCTGTCAGCGTAAACTGTGATAACAACAGGAATAATCAAACCTGCGTCCTTTGCTGTTTTTTCATTAAACTCCTTCGTGAACTGAACGATGTTTACACCATGCTGACCCAAAGCAGGACCAACCGGGGGAGCCGGTGTTGCCTTACCTGCGGGAATCTGTAACTTGATGTAACCTGCAATTTTTTGTGCCATTTTGTGCACCTCCTCTTTCACAATGTGGTAATGGCGAACGGGACCTTCCCGTCCTCCCACACGCAGCCGAATGGCTACGCAATGCAGGGCAAATGCGCCCTACTATAAAAAGCTGACGGCAAGCCGCCTGCAATTTAACAACATTAATTTAATACTTCAATTTGTGAGAAATCAAGCTCAACCGGTGTTTCACGACCAAACATGGAAACGATAACGCGTACCGTTTGTTTTTCGGTGTTGATTTCATCCACAACGCCGACAAAATCGGCAAAAGCACCGTCGGTTACACGAACAGAGGAGCCAACAGCGAAATTCACTTCAATCACTCTGCGCTCGATGCCCATTGCGTGCACCTCTTCCTCTGTTAAAGGAACAGGCTTTGAGCCGGGGCCGACAAACCCTGTTACACCGCGGGTGTTACGGATGACATACCAGCTGTCGTCAGTCATAATCATTTTTACCATTACATAACCGGGAAGTAATTTTCTCTGCACGATTTTCTGTTCTGTGCCCTTTTGCTCCACAACTTCTTCCATGGGGACCTGCACTTCTAAGATTAAATCCTGCAAACCGCGGTTTTCAATGGTTTTTTCCAAATCCGTCTGAACTTTTTTCTCGTATCCTGAAAAGGTATGAACTACATACCATCTTGCATCTCCTGCCATAGTTGTTCCTTAAAGAAGCAATGCCTCTTTCTGCCTCCTTTTCCACGCACGATGTCGTGCGGTGTGTTTTTGAAACAGGTTTCTACTTCATAAACGAAAGCAGATAAGTGAACCCGAGATCAATCAAAGAAATGAACACACCAAGCAAGACGATGAAAGTAATTACAACGCCGGTGTTGTTTCTGACCTGCTTTGCGCTGGGCCACATAATCTTTTTGAATTCGGATTTCATTTCACGAAAATATGAAGAAACCTTACCGGGGGCTTTCTTTGCCTTCTTTGTAGTTTCTGCCATAACGGTCACATCCTTACAATTAATTTAAATCGGAAATTATTTTGTTTCCTTGTGGAGTGTGTGCTTCTTGCAGAATCTGCAATATTTGTTAAGCTCCAAACGGTCGGGGGTATTCTTTTTTTCCTTCATTGTGTCGTAGTTTCTCTGTTTGCATTCTGTGCAAGCAAGGGTAATTTTTGTTCTCATTATGGAACGCCTCCTAAGCATTTCTTTTTCACATTTTTGTGCAAGGTGTTTTTTTTCGCGAGCAAAAAAAAAGAACCTTTCTACTCCAAGTAACCTATACTATATCATAAATCAACTTTCAAGTCAAGGTTTTTTTACAAAAAAATGTGACTTTTTGCGCAGTTTCAAGGTGTTGTAGACAGGTGCTTTCGTCTTCCCAACATCTTGTGGAAAAGTTGCGCGACAAAGAGAATTCTTTGTCGCACAACTTAAGTATTATCGTCCGATTACCCGTATTTCCGGCTCTAATTTTACGCCATATTTTTGCAAAACGGTTTTCTGCACATGCTCAATCAGCCCTACCACATCGGCGCAGGTAGCATCGCCGTCGTTGACTATAAAGCCGGCATGCTTTTCTGATACAGACGCACCACCCACAGAGGCGCCTTTCAGTCCGGCATCCTCAATCAGCTTTCCGGCAAAATATCCCTCCGGTCGCTTAAAGGTGCTGCCTGCGCTGGGTTTTTCCAAGGGCTGCTTTTCTTTTCTTCTGGCATTTAGGTCCCGCATGGTTTCTAAAATTTCCGACGGGTCTTTTGGTGTAAGCTGCATTTTTGCAGAAATAATATACTTTTTACCATCGGAAAATGCGCTATGACGATAGCCGAATTGATGATTATCGCCGCAAATGGTTGATATGTTGCCCGCTTCGTCAAGGTAAGTGGTTTCTGTGACTACATCCTTCATCTCCCCGCCGTAGGCGCCAGCATTCATATAAATTGCGCCTCCTACATTACCGGGAATGCCCGAAGCAAATTCAAGCCCGGAAAGCCCTGCCCGTTGGGCGTGTTTTGCAAGCTTTGCCAAAGAGGTGGCAGCACCACAGGCAATTTCTGTTCCGGATATGGTAACAAAATCAAATCCTTGTAAAAGTTTAACCACCACACCGTCAATTCCATTGTCGCTGACCAAAAGATTGGAGCCTGCCCCCATAACCATCAGGGGAACATTCTCTTCCTTGCAAAGCTGCACCAGACGGGAAAACGCGTCCGCGCTTTCCGGCACAACCATCAGATCTGCCGGCCCGCCGATTTGAAAGGTGGTATGGGCAGACATGGGTTCGTTTTGTTTTACATTATTAATTTGTATGGACAAAACCTTTTGCACAAAAGCATCTGTGACCATCAAAAAAATCCTTTCTGTTTAGGCGTGTTCCTCTCCCATTTGTTCCAGCAACCGGTTGTTCAGCTCCTGGGCAGCGTTGTATCCCATTTTCCGCTGACGCTGATTCATGGCAGCAACCTCCACAATAATTGCCAGGTTTCTACCGGGTTTGATGGGAATGGTAAGAGATGGCACTTTAATGCCCAAAATATCGTAGGTTTCGCTTTCTATGCCTAAACGGTCATAGGCTTTTCCGTCTTTCCAGTTTTCCAGATTGATAACCAAATCAATGTTTTCGGTGTCTTTTACAGAACCCATACCGAAAATACGCTTTACATCAATAATGCCTATGCCGCGTAATTCAATAAAATGACGAATAATTTCCGGCGCGCTGCCAACTAAAGATTTGTTGGATACCCGCTTGATTTCCACAGCATCATCTGCAACCAGTCGGTGTCCGCGCTTTACAAGCTCCATTGCGGTTTCCGATTTACCAACGCCGCTTTCGCCCAAAAGCAAAATACCCTCGCCATACACCTCTACCAATACGCCGTGCAGCTGCGTCATGGGAGCAAGCGCCACATTCAGATACAAAATAATGGCACTGATAAAACGAGAAGTGGGAGATTTTGCACGAAGCACAGGGCGGTGGTATTTCTCCGCGCAGGCAATCAGCTCGGGAAAGGGCTCTTGATTGCGGGTGAGTATTACCACAGGAATGGGCTCCTTCATGAGATTTTCCAAAGCCTGATACCGTGCCTCTGAGGAAAGAGACTCTAAATATGTATATTCCACTTTACCAATCAATTGAATCCGGTTGGGGTCAAAGTATTCAAAAAAACCTGCCAGCTGCAAGCTGGGACGATTCACATCCGCCACGGTAATTTCAACATCCTCATACCCTTGTGGCGTACAAATCAAATCCAAATCATATTCCTGGATAATAGCGGAAAGTTTTACGGACTTTGCCATAATGCATCAAATCCTTTCAAAAGTATAAATCTGTTCCAATATCATTATACACCAAATTGTTCCATTTTAAAAGAGAAAATTTATCAAAATTTTTGCTGGACATTTATACGGGAAAGTAGTATGATATAATATATTAAGGAAACCAAAAAAATTTATGCGCTTTGGCGCAGTTAGGAGCAAAGGATGAAAGCAGTTATTACCGTAGTAGGAAAAGACCGCACCGGCATTATTGCAAGGGTGAGCAATTATTTAGCAGAAAAAGAGATCAATATTTTAGATATTTCCCAGACCATCATGCAGGATTTGTTTACCATGATTATGCTGGTGGACACGGCAGCATCTGATATTGATGCTGAAACACTCAGCGGGGACTTAAACAAAATCGGAAAAGAGATGGCGCTGACCATCAATATGCAGCACGAGGGATTGTTTACCTCTATGCACCGCATATAAGGAGGGCGTCATGCTGAATCGAAACGATATTTTGGAAACCATCAAGATGATTTCAGAGGAGCATCTTGACATCAGAACCATTACCATGGGCATCTCTCTTTTAAGCTGCGCAGGCAGCGATACAGACGGGGTGTGCCAAAGGGTTTATGACAAAATTACAGCAGCTGCCAAGGATTTGGTTTCTGTTGCAGAGGACATTTCTGTTCGCTACGGCATTCCCATCATTAACAAGCGAATCTCTGTGACGCCTGCATCAATGGTGTTGCAGTCGGAACGGCCGGAGGACTATGTAAAGCTTGCAAAGGCGTTAGACCGCGCGGCAAAAGCAACCGGTGTTAACTTTATCGGCGGCTTTTCTGCCTTGGTGCATAAAGGAATGACCAAAAGTGAACAGGCGCTAATTGACGCCATCCCTACAGCGCTTTCCCAGACAGAACTGGTATGTTCCAGCGTGAATGTGGGAACCACCAAGGCAGGCATTAATATGGATGCAGTTGCCAAAATGGGACACATCATTAAAGAAACGGCAGAACTGACAAAAGACAGCGACGGTTTTGGCTGCGCCAAACTGGTAGTATTTTGCAACAGTGTGGAGGACAACCCCTTTATGGCAGGGGCGTATCATGGCGTTGGCGAAGCAGAATATATTATAAATGTTGGTGTCAGCGGTCCCGGTGTTGTAAAATGCGCTTTGGAAAAGGTGCGGGGAGCAGATTTTGAAGTGGTGGCAGAAACCATTAAAAGGACCGCCTTTAAAATCACCAGAATGGGGCAACTGGTTGCCCGTGAGGCGTCCAGAATGTTAAACATTCCTTTTGGTATTGTAGATTTATCTTTGGCGCCCACGCCTGCCGTGGGAGACAGTGTGGCTTATATATTGGAGGAAATGGGCTTAGAGCAATGCGGAACCCATGGTACAACCGCGGCCCTGGCACTTTTAAATGATGCTGTGAAAAAGGGTGGCATTATGGCGTCCTCCTTTGTGGGAGGCCTGTCTGGTGCGTTTATTCCGGTCAGCGAGGATGCCGGCATGATTGCAGCAGCAACAGACGGCACGCTTTCCCTGGATAAGCTGGAAGCGATGACTTGTGTTTGCAGCGTAGGTCTTGATATGATTTGTATTCC
>JAZPYM010000010.1:0-1900 GCA_045544215.1 Congzhengia sp. | reverse complement strand
CTGATGAGCGGAAACTTTGTTCAACGGGGTGCGCCTGCAGTATATGACAAATGGACGCGAGCAAAAACAGCCGTGATGTCCGGTGCCGACTTGGTGCTGGAGCTTCCTGTGGTTTACAGTGCGCAGTCAGCAAAGCGTTTTAGCTATGGTGCTGTGTCTTTGCTTGACGCACTCGGCTGCATAGATGTATTATCATTCGGCAGCGAGTGTGGCAACTTGTGGCAGCTTAAGCAAACAAAGGAGATTGTATTTTCCGAAGCTTTTTCGTGTCTTGTTTCCCAGGCAATGAAGCAAGGCATCAGCTATCCTGCTGCCCGTACAAAAGTTTTAAAGGAACACTTCCCTGCTGTTGATGCTTCTATTTTAGAAACGCCGAACGACATCTTGGCACTGGAATATTTAAACGCCTTAGATGTTTTATCAAGCAGCATACAACCCTTTTCCATCAAGCGCAATCAATCCTTTGCCAGTGCCTCTGTCATCCGTGAAAAGATGGAAAGCGGACAACCCATTGATGCTTTTGTTCCTTCTTCTGCCCCCAGCAATAAAATGCAATATGACAAAGCAAGCTTTGACCAGATGGTTTCCTATCAATTTTTAAAAGAAACCCCAAAAAGCCTGCAAAAGATTGTCGATGTGGCAGAGGGGCTTGAAAACCGGTTTTTAAAATGCTGTAAAACCAATTTTGGCGCAAACGCCTTGGCTGAGCAGGTCAAAACCAAGCGTTATACCAGAACGCGCATAGACAGAATTATTGTGAACACCCTTTTGGGTATCACAGATGATGACACCTCCCTGCCCCCGCAATACGCCCGTGTACTGGCACTGAACGAACGGGGTGCAGATATTTTAAATGAAATTGCAAAAACCACTTCCATCCCTGTCATTACAAAACTAAAGGATGCTGCGCCCGATACACCGGATTTTGCGCGGATGCTTCAAAAGGATTTGCTTGCAACAGATATATATGCACTGCTGACAGAAGAAAAAAGTGCAGGAAAAGATTTTACAACTTCACCAATATACATAAAATGATGCGAGAAAAATTTTCCCGCATCATTTTTATTTACACTGTCTTTTTGTGCTTCCGCACATTGCACAATCCGTACAATATTCCACTTTATCGAAAACCTTGCATATGGTTTCAAACAGTTGGTGATTTTCAATACAGGCGCTGTTGTGCACAATGATTTTTTCCGGCGCTAAGGTAATCAATATGCTAATCAGTAAATCGTCAAAATTTTCAGCGCAAACTTCATCAAGCGGCGCAAACTCCGAAATGCATTTTGCCGTAATATCTTCTTTGTCCTGACTTAAAATACGGTACATATCATGGTGCCGAACAACCAAATGCACAAGCTCCGGACGCCCATCCTGCACACAAACAAAATAACGCAAAAGGGAAACAAACTCCTCATATTCCTTGTGCATAAAGTAAAGGTCTAATAACTGTTCTGCCATCTTTGCCAAAAGATCATGATAGCGGGAAAAACGAAAGCACAAAAGACCTTCTATATGCGCCGATTCATGTGTGTTGAAATAGTCCCGCAACCCGTCTGCGACAGCTTTTTTCCTTGTGGCAAGGCACAAAGCCGTCTGTGCCTCCAAATCAGGAATATATACCATTACATCATGAAGCCAAAGCGCTTTTAATGCACCGTACTGTGTCTTGATTTGATATGCCAGAAGCTTTTTTTCATATCCTTTTATCACCACATCTGCAATTGTATCAAAAAAGGCGTCCAGCAGGTCGTTATCGCCATTATAAAAATATCGCACAGCAGAGATTCTGCCGTTTTCCTCTATGGTTTCTATGGGAAAATTGTGTTCAGATAAAATGCATTCTTTCAGGCGTGCTTGATTTCTTCCGAAGTTCACGCGTATGCAGTCCTTCAAAAAG
>JAZPYM010000009.1:0-2084 GCA_045544215.1 Congzhengia sp. | reverse complement strand
CAGGACGGCTTTACTACCGTGATTGTGGTACTGCTTTTCATCGGTTCGGTGATAATGATTTCCCTTGGGTGCATTGGATATTATATTGCAAAAATTTATGAAGAAATTAAGGGCAGGCCGCGGTACATTGTATCAGACACCTGCGGAGAAGAATAAAAATAGGATGTAGCATTTGCTACATCCTATTTTTTTTTAAAAAATTACTTGACAAACTGTATCAACTGTACTATAATGATTAATACAGACAGTACAGTTGAAGGGAGGAACATCATGATTCATTTAGACCACGGCGACCGACGGCCGCTTTATGAACAGATTAAAGAAAAGCTGAAAGAGCTGATTATCAGCGGCGCCGTGAAGGAAGGAGAAAAAATTCCATCGGTGCGGGAACTGGCAAATATGCTTGCCATTAACCCAAACACCATTCAGCACGCGTTAAAGGCGCTGGAGGAGGAGGGATTTATCTACTCCCAACGGGCGAGGGGCAGCTTTGTTGCACCTGTATCTATGGCGCAGGGAACGGATTATACAGAAGCCCTTTACAAATCGTGGCTTGACGCCGCAGCAGAGCTTTGCTATCGTGGAGAACCGATAGAAAAACTGATGGCAGAGCTTGAGAGAATTTACAATGCCGCAGGAAAGGATGAAAGACGATGATTGAAGTGAAAAGCGTTACAAAAACCTTTGATGATACAAAAGCCTTAGACGGTTTGTCTCTTCATGTTGAAAAGGGCACTGTCTATGGATTAATTGGGCCTAACGGCGCCGGAAAAACCACCATTATTAAGCATTTAACCGGTGTTTACAGGCAAGATAACGGGGAGGTTTTGATTGATGGCAAAGCGGTGTATGAAAATAAAGCCATAAAGGACAAAACCATTTGCATTGGGGACGATTTGTACTTTTTCCCTACCTATACCATCTATGACATGGCAAAGCACTACGCAGGGCTTTACAAAAGCTGGGACTGGGCGCGGTTTCAGGCACTGAAAGAGGTGTTTTTAATTGATACCCGCCGCCGCGTAAGAAAGCTTTCCAAGGGAATGCAAAAGCAGGTTGCGTTTTGGCTTGGCATTTGCACAAAGCCCGATGTAATGATTTTAGACGAGCCGGTAGACGGCTTAGACCCGGTGATGCGCCGCAATGTGTGGAAGCTGCTACTGCAGGATGTGGCAGAGCGGGGCATGACGGTTTTGGTTTCCAGCCACAACCTCCGCGAGCTTGAGGATGTGTGCGACCATGTGGGGATTTTGTCAAACGGCAAGCTGCTACTAGAAAAATCCTTAGACGATGCCAAGGGCAACATTCACAAGGTGCAGGTGGCGTTTACCGGATTTTTGCCGGAGCAATTATCAAAAGAGCTGGAGCCTTTGCACCAGGAGCAGTTTGGCTCGGTTTACAGCCTGATTGTAAAAGGTGAGCGGGAGGAAATTGAAGAAAAAATCGCAAAATATTCCCCGCTTTTGTGCGATATTTTGCCCCTGACCTTAGAAGAGGTATTCATTTACGAATTGGGAGGGATTGGATATGAATCTGCAAACATCTTGCTTTAATTGGGCACTCTTTCGCAGTAACGCAAAGCGGTTTTGGTGGGTGAGTGTGCTTCATTTTTTAGGCATTTTTCTGTTGGGACTGTTGCCTTTTTATATCGACTATCATGACCGCAGCGGGCTATTTTTTATAGAAGAGAACTATGCAAATTCCCGTTTGTGCAGCGCAAGCATTCTGGCGTATCTGATTTTGGGTGTTTTAACTGTGGGGCTTTCTGCGCTGTTGTTTTCCTACTTGAATTCCAAAAGCGCTACTGCCACCATGCACGCAGTGCCTGTTAAACGGAAAACGCTTTATATAACCAATGTGGTGTTTGGCATTGTTTCTCTGGCACTTCCCATTTTGGCAGGCGGCGCAGCGCTTTTGTTCATGCGGACCAACCCCAACATTTATCAGTTGGTTTCGTTAAACCACATTTTGCTCTTTATGGGCACCCAATTTGCCTATGCCATGATTGGATTTTCCTTTGCCGTATTCATCGGCATGCTGACGGCAAGCAGTGTAGCGCATCTGATTTTAACATACATATTTGC
>JAZPYM010000008.1:0-16190 GCA_045544215.1 Congzhengia sp. | reverse complement strand
ATCTTCTTCCTGAAAACCCATCCCCAAAAGCGCCGCTTTTGCCATGCTCTGATAGGTGTATCCGCCCATGGCTTCATACTGTTCTGAAAGAAGATGAAGCTCATTGGCATTTTTATTTGCATCGCCGATTTTCGCATCAATCAGGCCTGTTAATTCCGTTATTTTCTGTTCAATTTCTTTTAATTTGTAAAAAACCGTTAAAAGTTCATCATATATCGTTCGGTTGGAATTGTTGCCGACATGCTGTTCTAAATAGCCGATATTTGTATCACTATGTGTAAAAATCGTTCCACCATCGGCTGATACGCCATCTAAAATCATTTTAAAAAGCGTTGTCTTTCCTGTTCCATTTGCACCAATTAAACCGATTTTGTCATGTTCCTCTACAGAAAAAGAAACATTTTCAAACAGACATCGTTTACCAAAATATTTATTTACTTTTGATACACCAAGTAAATTCATAGCACGCCTCAATGGTTTTAAGATTAAATTTCAACAACCTCTGTATCTGCAACAGCACGCATAACTAACGCATCAAAAGCAAGCAGATTTTGAGATTTCACAATATTTTCAAGTTTTGGCTTGGTCAAAGGATGTCTTGGCGTGAAGATTGTGCAGCAATCTTCATACGGCAAAACCGAGGTTTCAAAGGTATCGATTTTCCGCGCAATTTCCACAATTTCCTCTTTGTCCATACCGATTACCGGCCGGAATACAGGCATGGAAACAGCATCGTTTGTAACAAAACGCGCCTCCACAGTCTGGCTGGCAACCTGCCCAATACTCTCCCCTGTTACAAGCGCTTTTGCGCCCGCTTTTTCTGCAATTTTTTCTGCAATTGCCATCATAAATCTGCGCATAATCAAGGTCAGTTGCTCCGGCGGACATTTTTCTTTGATGGCAAGTTGGATGTCCGTAAAGGGTACGATATGTACCTTTAATCCACCGGTATACGCGCCAAGAATTTTTGCAAGCTCTAACACCTTATCTTTTGCACGCTGGCTTGTATAAGGATGAGAAAAGAAGTGAACTGCCTCAAGTGCAACGCCTCGTTTTGCAACCATAAATCCGGCAACAGGACTGTCTATTCCCCCGGACAATAATAACATTGCTTTGGAATTAGAACCTACAGGCATGCCACCTAATCCTTTGATACGGTTACAATACAAATAAACATTGGTTTCACGAACCTCAACTGTTACAAGCTTTTCCGGGTGTTTCACATCCACTTTCAAATGGGGATAACATTCGCTTAAATATCCACCCAATTGGTAGCAGATTTCAGGAGATTGCATAGGATACTTTTTATCTGCCCGTTTTGCTTCAACCTTAAAGGTTTTAGCTTCTTCGAGCACATCCTTTAAACAGTCTCGCGCTGCAGGTTTTAAACTTTCAAAATCCTTCGGTAAAACAAACGCCTTTATAATAGCAACAATACCAAACACTTTCTGCAGACGCGTAATTGCTTCCTCAATTTCCTGTTCGTCTAAAATATCAACATAAATGGTGGCTTGAGCACGCCATACAGTTGCAGAAATGGATTGCAGTGCCGTCTTTATGTTGCGAATCAGCATATCTTCAAAGCTATGTCGATTCAACCCCTTTAAAATAATTTCTCCGTATTTTACTAAAATAATTTGCTTCAAAATAGATTATCTCCCTGTTTTTATATTGTTTAATTGAATAGAGTCTACATTTTCACATACATAAAAAATGCGTTCAGAATCGGTCGATGCTTCATGATCCGAAAAGCCGTCATATTTCTTTTTTACAGAAAAGCCGTTGCGTATAAGCGCATCACAAATCTCTTTGTCGGAATAACAACGCTGCGTATGAACCTCATCAAAACGGTTATATTGTGCACCCTCCTTTTCAAAAAAGGTCAAGTAAAAATCACACAGTCGTTCGTCTTGTACATAATGGTTTTCCCAGACATAATAAATTTCCTCGTTGTCAAAGGTAAAAATATTGTCTGATAAAATGTTCGTGAACTTATATTCAGAATTAATGTCAAATAACAAGAGTCCGCTCGGCTCTAAATAATTGTTGCACAGATGAAATGTTCTGTCAAGCGCCCCATCTTCTGTCAAATAATTGATACTGTCTAAACAACAAACAATCGTGCCAACTGTACCATACAGTTCGAATTCTTCCATGGATTGATGCAAGAACAAAACATCCGGATTCTTCTTTCTTGCTTCATTCAGCATCTCAAAGGATGCATCTGCGCCAATTAAATCAAAACCCTTCTTAGACAGCAACTTTGTAATGGTTCCTGTTCCGCATGCCAAATCTAAAACCAGATTGTTAGGTTGCTTGCCACGCTTTATTTCCCGTTCAATCTTATCAGCAATTTCTTGATATGGAACATCCTCCATAAGTCTGTCATAAAGTGCTGCAAACTTTCCGTAAGTATCCATTTTAATCGTCCTTTTTAATTTCATCCCAATATTTTTTGATCGCCTGCTCATTTTTATTGTTTTGCGGGCAATAATACTTTGTTCCGCTAAGTTTTTCCGGCAGGTAGGTTTGTTTTACATAATGATTATCGAAATTATGTGGGTATTGATAAGTAAGGCCATGCCCTAATTTCTTTGCGCCACCATAATGCGCATCCTTTAAATGGGCAGGAATTTCCCCCACATCCTTTGTAGCAATGTCCTGCATCGCCGCATCAATAGCGCAAATAACGGCGTTTGATTTTGGTGCAGTAGCAAGGAGTAAAACTGCATGGCACAGAGGAATTCTCGCTTCCGGTAGTCCCACCTGAAGTGCGCTGTCAACACATGCCTTTGCAACGCTGGCTGCCGTAGGGTAAGCAAGACCAATGTCCTCAGACGCGATAACCAAAATTCTTCGGCAAGCTGATTGCAAATCTCCTGCAGCTAAGATTCTCGCTAAATAATGCACTGCAGCATCCGGATCGCTACCGCGGATGGACTTTTGAAATGCAGAAAGAACATCATAATGGCTGTCTCCGTCCCGATCATGCCGGAATGCTTTTCTTGCAGACGCCTGTTCTACCATTTCAACTGTCACAAACAGGTTTCCCTCTGGTGTATCTGCCGCTGACATAACACACATTTCCAAAGTGTTCAATGCTTTTCTGACATCGCCGCCACAAGTTTCTCCAATTGCTTCCATAGCAAAGGGCTCAAACTGAATGGTTTGCTTTAGTTCTTTTTCCAAAATAGAAACGCCTCGCGCAACTGCTTTTAAAACATCCTCTTTCTCAAGAGGCCGAAATTCAAAAACAGCAGAACGGCTTAAAATTGCATTATATACATAAAAATATGGATTTTCTGTTGTACTTGCAATCAGCGTGACAGAGCCGTTTTCAATCACTTCTAAAAGGGATTGCTGTTGCTTTTTATTAAAATTTTGAATCTCATCCAAGTATAATAAAATACCCTCTTCACTACCAAGAGCACCAACATCTGCAATGACAGCCTTAATATCTGCAACAGACGCGTTGGTTGCATTCAGCTTGTAAAGACGCTTGTTGGACATGTTTGCAACAATGTTTGCCATGGTTGTCTTTCCTGTGCCGGAGGGACCATAGAAAATCATATTGCTGACCTTTTGATTGGCTATTAACTTATAAAGCAGCTTGCCGGGGGCAATTAAATGGCTTTGACCAACAAAATCATCTAATGTTTCCGGCCGAATTCTATCTGCAAGAGGACGCGACATAAAAACCACTCCCGTATGTCAAAAAAGGTCTGTTGCACAAATATGCTTCACAGACCTTTTCAAGTTTCATTAATTCTTTTTCGGTGCAATCACAACTTTGCGATTGGGCTCTTCCCCAATACTGAATGTTTCCACATTGGGATTATTCTGGAGCGTTGCATGGATAATGCGTCTCTCGTTGGAATGCATAGGCTCCAAAGTAATCTTTCGATTATTTCTTGTCACAGAAGATGCCAGACTTTTTGCAAGTTTTGTAAGTGTCTGTTCCCGTCTTGCACGATAATTTTCTGCATCCAAAATAACCTTTACATAGTCGCAATCGCCTTTATTAACGCACAGATTTGTCAAATGCTCTAATGCATCCAATGTGTCACCGCGTTTTCCTATAACAATACCCAGATTGTCACCAATCAGGTTCACATGCATAATCTTGCCTTCAATTTGAATATCAAAGTCTACACGAAGTCCCATGGAAAGAAAAACTTCCTCAAGGAAAACCCGCGCGCGTCTTTCCGCATTAACATTTGATGTAACTTTAACGGTTGCTTCTTTTGCACCCAACCCAAAAAGACCACGACTGCCCTCTTCAATAACCTCAATTTTTGCGTCTTCTCTATCTACTCCCAGCTCTTTTAGGGCAAGCTTTACTGCTTCTTCTAATGTTTTAGCGGATTTTTCCACACATTTACTCATTTCAAATCCCATAACCTTTCCTCTCGCATAATCAGTCACATACCATATCTGCGAGCAAAATATGATATTTCATCGTAGCATTACTTCTTTTTCTTTTTCCGTGTGCGATAATGGGGTGCGCCTTCCTCTGTTTCAGGAACATCAACAACAATTTTGCTGTTAGTCAGATACATCTGCACAATCTGGAACAAGTTGGAAACTGTCCAGTAAAGACCAAGACCTGCAGGAAGTGTGATAGAAAACCATGCTGTCATCAAAGGAAACAGATAGTTCATTGTCTTCATGCTGGAAGCAGCAGGATTATCCTCTTTTCCGCCGGTTGCACTCATTTTTGTGGACAATTGTGAAACAAGATAGGTTGTGCCACCTGCCACAAGAGGAATCAGTATATATATCAAATGCTCAGAAATATACTGTATGCTTGGTGTTACAGATAAATCAAGCCCAAAGAAATCAAAGTTAATTAAGTCGTGTGATGCAATAAACTCACTGACCTTATCATAGCCTGCCCGCATTTCATTTGCAAGACTAATTTGATTAATCTGTGCAAAGCTTGCAGTTGTGCCATGAATCCGCTCATAAATAGCAGAAATTGTATCGTTTGATAACATCATAACATAGCTGATAGGTTTTCTGATAATGTTATATAAGGCAATCAAAATCGGAAACTGAATTAGCATCGGCAAGCAGCCACCCATGGGATTAACGCCTGCTTCCTGATAAAGCTTCATGGTCTCTTGATTGAGTTTTTCCTTATCATATTTATACTTTTCCTGAAGCTGTAAAAGTTTTGGCTGAAGCGCCTGTGTTTTTTTCATGGATTTTTGTTGCTTCAATGTAAGGGGAAACAACAAAAGCTTCGTAATCAGCGTAAATAAAATAATTGTCCAACCATAATTACCTACAACAAAATAAATCCATTTAAAAAGGTAACCAAGAGGGACATTGATAATATCAAAAACAGAGTTCAACTTTTTTTCCTCCAATGATTTGTCAATCTTCGTATTGTTCCGTTTTTTCCACAGGGTCAAATCCACCCTTATTAAACGGATTGCAACGCAAAACGCGCCACACTGACATAAGCCCGCCGCGAATAATTCCCTTTTTCTCTATTGCCTCAATGGCATAAGCTGAACAAGTAGGGTAAAATCGACAACAAGGTTTTTTCAGTGGCGAAAGATATTTTTGATAGAGTTGAATCAAAAAAATGAAAGCTTTTTTCATACCATCTTCTCGTTGTGAGAAAGCAGCAACCCCGCACGAGCAAAAAGATTGTTTGTTGCGCGCATGGTTTTCGATAAATCATCCATCTCCAAGCTGCCCTCTCTTGCTGCTAAAATAAAATCGTAGCCTGTTTTAATATTTCCTTCTGAAAGACGATAACTTTCTTTTAAAAGCCGCCTTACACGATTCCGTTTTACGGCTTTTGCAAGCTTTTTTCCAACACGAAAGCCCAACCGATTCACAGAAAGCCCATTGGGCAAATAATATAGGGTAAAAAATTTGTGGTATGACCTCTTTCCGTTTCTGTAAACGGATAAAAATTGTTCGTTTCTGTTTAAACTGATTGTACTTTTCATATTTCGCAAACTATGAATAAAGTCGCTGAAGAAACGCCTTCAGCGACCAGTTGTTCATAAATCCGAGATTATGCAGATAAAACCTTTCTGCCTTTCAGTCTTCTTCTGGCTAATACCTTTCTACCCGAACGAGAACTCATTCTGTTTCTGAAGCCATGATCTTTTTTTCTTTTGCGCCTATTTGGCTGATATGTTCTGAGCAAGTGCCACACCTCCCGTAAAAAACTGTCACAGTACACCACAAATTCCCTATGTGTCCTTAAATATTATACATAAATAAACAAGGAATGTCAATACCTTTTTGAAATTTTTAAAGATTTTCTTCTATCAATATTGCAACGCTTTATGAATAAATAGTAAATTTTCAAAAAAACCTTGTTTCCACTTTTTATCCTATGATATAATGAATATATCAAATCGTCTGGTTAGACAAAAAATATTGGAGGAATCATGATGCGTATCGACCTATCCTGCCCCATTGAAAATCATGGGACATTTGTGAAAACAAATTCTGAAACAAATGAGCCATACCTTTTGCTGAAACTGTTTAATTTGAGCCAGCAGGTTATAACCTCTGTAAACTTTCGTGTTCTTGCATATGGTGCAAACGGCGAGGAACTTGGCGTTTCTGCTGTTACTCTTGATGCGTTAGAGGCGCAACCAAAATCATATTTTGCTGAAACAAAAGCCATCTCTTTAATTGATATGGAATCCGCAAAACATTTTTTAGTAGAGATTGACCATGTTGATTTTGCAGACGGAACAGTTTATGAACCTTCTGAGGAATATACTGTTGATGTTGATGACAGTGAGGCATCCATTGATGATGCACTGATGCTCCGTCAGTTTGTTCCCAATGCAACATGCTTTGCAACAGAGCACGAAAATTATTATCGTTGCGCCTGCGGTCGTGCAAATTTCACCAACGCAAAAAACTGTGTTCGTTGCGGACATCCAAAAGAGGATATGATGCAGAAATTCAGTTCGCGCGAGGCACTGCTTGATACGATCACAGCAGCAAAGGAAGCGTCTGAAAAACAAAGAGAAGAAAACGAAGCCCGCATACAAGCAGAAATAAAGCAGAAAAAAGCAAAAACAAAAAAAGCTCTTTTCATTTCCGTTGCTGCAATCTTAGCTGCATGCATCGTTGCCACCTTAGGCATTTTCACATATCGGGCAATTTTAAACTTTAAGGCAAGCAAGGCATTTGAAAAAGGCGACTACATGAGCGCCTATACCTATTATAAAAAAGCAGGTAGCAAAAAGATTGCCGATTTAACAAACTATGTACAAGGTGCATCCCCCGAGAACTTATTGTTCCAGATTGGATTGGTTGCAGATGATGAAGAAAATATGTATTACATTGTTTTAGACAATGTATCGAATCAATTCCAACTTGTGAAAGAAAATAAAACAACAAAGGAAAAAACAACCTTAACCGATGCAGCTTTGGGCGCATTAAATGTTACAAAAGATTGGATCTACTTTGTAGATGCAGAAAACTACTATATTAAGCGCATTTCAAAGGACGGTCAAACCATCGAAAATGTGTTGGATGTTAGTGTTTCGCACCTTTCTGTAATCGGCAACACCATCTATTATTTGAAAACCGATTACGATAATCCCAGCGGACTCTCCGAAGAGCAGTGCCAGACACTGGCTGCCCAAGGGCAAATGGAAACCTATACACATTTATATGAAATGGATATTGATAGCAAAAAGACAAAACAAATCAGCGACGAAAATATGAGTGCATGCTATATTTATGGAGGTAGAATATACTACCTGACACAAAGCGATGACCAATGGCAAGCCTCCAACCTTTATGCTATGAGCTTAGACGGCAAAGATAAACAGGTTATTGTTGATGTGCCTGTCGCTTCCTTCATAATCCGCGGTGACGATTTGTATTATGTTAAGATGTATAAAGATGCAGCAAAGGGTAATGATATTTCCTCTGCATCCGATTTAGAATATACCATTGTGCAGATGAAATTATCCTCCGGACAAACAAGAACTTTGGCAGAGGAATACATGGTAACATATATGAATGCAAATCAGAACAAATTGTTCTTTATTGCGTTGGACAGAAAGGCATATCTGGAATCAGCTTCAGGATTCTCTGAGACACAGCCCTCCCGCGTACTCTATTCCATGGATTTTGAAACAAATGAAATTACACAAATGCTTGTAGGCGACATGCAGTTGTTCAGTGTGTTAAATGATGATCTTATCCTCTATCTCCCTGCACACGGTATGTGCAGAATAAAAGAGGACGCATCAAACTTTGAACCCCTTATCAACAGTGTAGCGGTAGAAGAAAATGCCGATTCCGATTCTGTAACAGACACACCGGAAGAATAACTTTTTTTTGACAAAACCAATTACTTTTACTAAAAAAAGACACCGCATTTTGCGGTGTCTTTTTTTCTTCTTTATTTATCTTTGTACTCTGCCTGAACCGTCGCCACCAACAAGGTTTTCCACATCGCTTCTGGAAACCAAGTTAAAGTCTCCGGGAATTGTGTGCTTCAGTGCAGAAGCAGCAACACCAAATTCAAGAGCATCTTTGAAGTTTTTGCCATCCAAGAAACCGCAAATTGTACCACCTGCAAAGCTGTCGCCACCGCCTACGCGGTCCACAATCGGACAAGCTCTGTATTCCTTGGAATGATAAAATTCCTTGGTATCTCTTGAATAAATGCACGCAGACCAACCATTGTCAGATGCACTGTGGCTAACGCGAAGAGAGCTGATAACATATTCAAAATTAAATTTTTCAACCATCTGCTTGAAAATATCTTCATAGCCTGCAAGTTCCAAATCGCCGCTGGTAACATCTGTATTACCAGGCTTAAAGCCCAGGACTTTTTCAGCATCTTCTTCGTTTCCAATACACACATCAACATACTGCATAAGATTTGTCATGATTTTCTGTGCTTTTTCACTTGACCAAAGTTTTTTACGGAAGTTTAAGTCAACAGAAACCTTAACGCCGTGTTTTTTTGCTGCCTGCAATGCTTTTTCAGTTAATTCAGCAGCTGCATCACTTACTGCAGGTGTAATACCTGTAAAATGGAACCAATCTGCATCAGCAAAAATTGCATCAAAATCAAAATCCTCTGCAACTGCTGTAGAGATGGAAGAATGTGCACGGTCATAAACAACATTCGATGCACGCATAGACGCACCTGTTTCCAGGAAATAAATACCCAATCTCTCACCGCCGTATGCCACATGCTTGGTGCATACATTATGCTTACGAAGTGCTGCAACCGCACATTCGCCAATGGGATTTTTAGGCACCTTTGTAACAAAAGATGCATCGTGTCCATAGTTTGCTAAGGAAACAGCAACATTTGCTTCTCCGCCGCCATAGCAAACATCAAATTCATCTGCCTGAATAAATTTTTCATGTCCGGGCGTTGATAATCTTAACATGATTTCGCCCATTGTAACAACTTTTGCCATTGAAATCTCCTCCAAGTAATTATTGAATTATAAGCCTCTTGCTTCACGAATTTTCGCAATGAATTCGCGACCTGTCTTTGTAATCTGTGCATAATCTCCGGTTTTTGCACCTGCTGTTAAAGCGCCGCCTGCACCAACTGCAACAGCACCATTTTTAATCCATTCGCCAACATTGTTAACATCAACGCCACCGGTAGGCATTAATTTTGCATGAGGAATGGGTCCCTTAATTGCTTTCAAAATTTTGGGGCCAAATGCTTCACCCGGGAAAACCTTGATAATGTCTGCACCTGCTTCCATCGCTTCTACAACCTCTTTAATGGTCATAGCGCCAGGCATACAAGGAACTCTGTAACGGTTACAAAGCTTTACGGTTTCAGCTTTAAAATAAGGGCTTACAATGTACTGCGCACCGGAAAGGATTGCAATTCTTGCAGTTTCCGGATCAAGTACTGTTCCTGCACCTAAAATAATTTCTTCAGGGGTATATCTTTTTGCAAGCTCTTCTATTACATTATGAGCGCCGGGTACGGTAAATGTCAGCTCAATCGCTGCAACGCCGCCCTCAATACAAGCGTCTGTAATGCGCATGGCTTCTTCGCTGTCTTTCGCTCTGACAACGGCAACAATACCGGCATCACAAATTCTGGTAATTACCTTTTCTTTATCCATAACTTGTCACTCCTTATAAATTGTAAATCAATTAAAAACCATTATATACTTTATCACAATCTGCAAAAAATGTCAATAAAATTTCCGGTATTTATATAAGAAAGAAGCCATGCACAACTGTGCATGGCTTCTTAAATAAAATTACTTAGACAAATTGTTTTTTAATGTATTCAGTTCCTCTGTGATTTCTTTCGGCAGTTTGTCGCCAAACTGTGCAAAATACTCTGCCTGGTCTTTAACATCTTCTAACCATACCTCTTTATCAACGGTCAAAAGTTCTTCTAAGGTTGCTGCATCCAAATCAAGGTCTGTAACATCAATATCTTCCTTCTTTGGCAAATATCCAATGGGGCTTTCAACCGCGTCCATTTTTCCTTCGCATCTTGCCAAAATCCAGAGAAGAACACGCATGTTATCGCCAAATCCAGGCCACATAAAGTTGCCGTTTTCGTCCTGTCTGAACCAGTTAACATGGAAAATTTTCGGTGCTTTATCAGCATCCATCTTTTTGCCCATTTCAATCCAGTGACCAAAATAATCTGCCATATTATAACCAACAAAGGGTTTCATTGCCATAGGATCGCGTCTTACAACACCAACAGCACCTGCAGCAGCAGCCGTTGTTTCAGATGCCATGGTCGCACCAACAAATACACCATGCTGCCAGTCTCTTGCCTGATATACCAGCGGAGCGGTTTTTGCGCGTCTGCCACCAAATACGATTGCAGAAACAGGAACACCTTCCGGATTTTCAAATTCAGAAGAAATGCACGGGCAGTTAATTGCAGGAGCAGTGAATCTGGAATTGGGATGTGCCAACTTGCCTTCATAAGTTTTGCCGTTTACCAGTTTACCTGTCCATTCTGTGCAATCTTCAGGGGGATTTTTGTCAAGGCCTTCCCACCAAACTGTATTGTCACTGTTGTTAATTGCAACATTGGTAAAGATTGTATTTTTCTTGGTAGACTCCAGTGCGTTAAAGTTTGTCTTTTCGCTTGTTCCCGGAGCAACGCCAAAGAATCCAGCTTCTGGGTTGATTGCATACAATCTTCCATCCTTGCCGATTCTCAGCCATGCAATGTCATCACCAACGGTCCAAACCTTGTAACCCTTTTCCTTTAAATAAGCAGGAGGAATCAGCATTGCAAGGTTGGTCTTACCACAAGCAGAGGGGAACGCCGCACAAATGTACTTCACTTCGCCTTCCGGATTTTCAAGACCTAAAATCAACATATGCTCTGCCATCCAGCCCTCTTTTTTGCCAAGGTAGGATGCAATACGAAGCGCAAAACACTTTTTGCCCAAAAGTACATTACCACCATAAGCAGAGTTAATAGACCAGATTGTAGAATCCTGCGGAAAATGAACAATGTATCTTTCGTCGGGGTTTACATCTTTTTTTGCATGCAAGCATTTTACAAAATCTGCGCTGTCACCAAGCTGGTCGATTACAGCTTTGCCGATTCTTGTCATAATTGCCATGTTTAAAACAACATAAATACTGTCCGTCAATTCAATACCAATTTTAGAAAACGGAGAGCCCACCGGACCCATGGAATAAGGAATTACATACATGGTTCTTCCCTTCATGGAGCCTGTATAAAGTGCCTTTAATTTTGCATACATCGCTTCAGGCTCCATCCAGTTATTAACCGGACCAGCCTCTTCCTCTGTAGCTGTACAAATAAAGGTTCTATCCTCCACACGAGCAACATCATTCTCTGCTGTTCTGTGATAGTAGCATCCGGGCAATTTTTCTTGATTTAATGCAATCATTTCGCCGGTTGCAACTGCTTCAGCTCTTAATGCTTCAAGTTGCTCCTCGGATCCATCAATCCAGACGATTTTATCAGGTGTTGTCATAGCTGACATTTCGTCAAGCCACTGAAGTACTGCTTTGTTGTTTGTCATATTCATTTCTCCTTCTACCATAAGTTGTTTTGCTTAATAATTCATGCGTAAATTCTTTGATACCTCTATGGCAAACTTCACGCGTAAAAATATTCAATTATATTATACACTATTTTTTTAAAAAAGAATAGTATTTTATACAAAATAACACTTGTTTTATTCTACAAATTTCTATTTTTAATTGCATTTGATATTTGTGAATATTGTACCAAGGACAACGCTTCTCCACGGATAGTTTCCGAAATGTTGTATTGTTTTAAAATTTCGCGAACCGTTTCTTTGTCAGTATGAAGCGTCTCGTTTTGTGACACACAATTTAAAAATGTTTTTCTCCTCATCGAAAAGGCGGCTTTAATGAGCGCAAAAAAATGCTTAAGGTCCAGTACCTCTACCGGCGGTTTTGACCGAACAGATAATTTTATAACCGATGACCAAACTTTTGGCGCAGGGACAAACGCTTCCGGCGGCACATGGGTTACGAGCTCAGCATTGCAATAATAATTTACGCTATAGGTAATGGCACCACAATTTTTACCACCCGGTTCAGCCACAAGCCGCTCTGCAACTTCCTTTTGAATCATAATAACCATAGATGCAAATCCGGGATTTTCCTCCAAAAGCTTCATGATAATGGGCGTGGTAATGTAATACGGAAGATTTGCAACAACCTTGACACACTTGCCATTGAATTTCTCCTGAAAAAGCGACTGAAGTGAAACATTTAAAATATCGTCATGCAAAATTTCTACATTATCAAAACCAGCAAGATTTGATTGCAGCAGCGGAATCAATCCACCATCAATTTCTACTGCCACAACCTTTTGGGCCGCTTTTGCAAGTTTCTTGGTTAATGCGCCACTTCCGGGACCGATTTCTAAGACGCAAGTTTCTTTATCAATGTCTGCCGCAGCAACTATTTCGTCTAAAACAGTATCATCAGACAAAAAGTTTTGCCCAAGTGCTTTATTGAATTTTAGTCCATGCGCATGCATTTGCCCCTTAATTGCACGCTGATTGCTTTGCTTTGTCACAAATGTTCCCTCCATCTAAATCACGATTGCAAATAAAAATCATATCATTCAAACTCAAACTCTGTTTTTCCGTTGGAAAGCTTTAATTTTGCCGAAAATGTCTTTTGTGTCTTTGGCGAAATAAATCCCTCAATTTTATAAGAAGTGCCCTCTTCTAAAAGTTTTTTTACATTGGACAAAGAAATAACCCGCCCGCAAATTGTTCCCGAAATTGCAAATTTGCAACCTTCTTTATAACGACTGCAGCCATAACCAAAAGAAGTTCGCCTCACTTCTCCACCACAAAGAGGACACTTTCCGGCAACATCCCCCATAAATCCATTGTCCGTATCCTGCGACGGATCCATTTGTTTGTTTTGAAAAACCGCAGCAATCTCCTGCTTTGCAAGCTGAACACTGTCTGCAACCTGATATTCTCCGCGATATACTTTTTTAAGTGCCTTTCCTAATTCTGCGGTTTTATATTTATCCATGTTAATACCCATTTGTGCAAGAGAATTGATAAGCTGCTCTCCCCCTTGCAGAATGGTATAAACATCTTTTTTCAGCAAAATATATTCGCTTTTACGGGCATTATCAATAATGCCTGTTCGGGTTGCCTCCGTCCCAAGCTCCAACCCCTCAAACATGGCGCGGTATTCCTCAGAATCATCCTCACTGTGGGCTGCCTTTTCTTCTCTGAACGGATTTTTCAAATAATTGTTCAGCGTCTCTATAGTATAATGTTTTGGAGGACTTGTTTCTTTCTCAACGGGCACAAAACGGGTAGAGATTACATCCCCTTTTTTTAGCGGGGGCAATATTTTATCTTTCTTGGAATAGTCATCATATTTTGTCCATCCCGGCTCTAAAATAACCATGCCTTTCAGCGAAAATTCTTCGTAGTCTCCCACAGAAATCTGAATTTCTGTTTTTTCCGCAACGCAATTCTCGGCGCAAAAAACAGCTGCAAATCTGCGCATAATTGTACTATATACAGCATATTCCATTTCAGAAAGATGTTCTTTTTTCGGAATTTTTGTTGTTGGTGTTAACGCAGAATGAGACTCAATTTTACTGTCATCAAAAATTGTTTTGTCAAACCGAAAGGAAACATTGTACCCTACGGCTTTTACCTTTTCAATTACCTTTTTAATTTTATCCTGTTCTGCTAACGCCAGATATTCAGAATTGGTCCTTGGATAAGTCACATAGCCTTTTTCATACAACCCCTGTACTGTATTTAAGCTGTCCTCCATAGACATTTTATATTTTTTCCCCAACACATTTTGAAGTTTTGTAAGGGAATATAATTTTCCCGGTTTTAAGGTGTCTTTCTTTCGCTTGATTGCTGTGACAACTGCAACAGAATTGTTGTATCTGTCACACAGTTCCATAGCTTTTTGTTGTTCGTTTTTCGAAAATTTTTCTTTGGAGATAAGTTCAATTTCTTCTCCGTTGGTCGTCTCTTTGCTGGCAACGCCAAAGTAAAGTTCCGGCACAAAGTTTCGAATTGCCATGTCTCTGTCGTAAATCGCTTTCACAATGGGGACAATCACCCGCCCCACACGCATAAGCTTACCGGATTTTAATGTGGCGTAACGGGTTAGATTTACGCCATAAAGCCAATCTATATAAGTGCGGGCATAGCCCTCGTTTGCCAAATGATTATATTCAGAATCATCTTTAAGCTCACGAAGCCCCTCTAAAATCGTTTCTGTTGTCTGATCCGGAAGCCAAAGGCGTTTGATGGTCTTCTTGGTTTTTAATGCTTTTTCCAGACATGTTCTGATAATAATTTCGCCCTCTCTGTCCGAGTCACCGGCGTTGACAATGATGTCCGTATCCTCCCGATTACACAAATCGGAAATGATTTGAAATTGTGCTTTAACGCCCTCATCTTCTCGCAATTTATATAGAAACTTCTCAGGAAAGCACGGTAAACCCTCTATGGTCCATCGCAAAGGTTTTTGTGTTGTGTCATCTGAATAGTCCTCTACATCTGCAAGAGAAAAAAGGTGTCCAAATGCCCAGCTGACAAGATATCCATTCCCTTCCATATAGCCGCGCATTTTTTTCATATTTCCAATTGCAGAAGCAATATTTCTGGCAAGACTGGGTTTTTCAGCAACAATTAATATCATCTCAACACCTCCTTTACAATGCAAAAAGGTGAAAGAGCATTGACGCTCTTTCACCTTGCAATGTCTCTCGATTATTTCAGCGAGTCTTTCAATGCTTTGCCTGCTTTAAATGCAGGAACCTTAGCTGCTGCAATCTTAATTGTTTCGCCTGTCTGGGGGTTTTTACCCATACGAGCTGCGCGAGCGCGAACTTCAAATGTGCCGAAACCAACCAAGGAAACCTTGTCGCCCTTCTTAAGTGCTTCTGCAATTGCATCAATGGTTGCATTGAGTGCGCTGTCAGAATCCTTCTTAGAAAGACCTGCTTTTTCACTGATTGCTGCAATTAATTCTGCTTTATTCATTATTTTCACCTCGTTTGCTTTACAATATATGAATATTTTAACATATTTTCCTGTAAAAAACAAGTATTTTTTTCAGATATTGTAAAAAAATAGAAAATCTAAAATTTTATAAAATCTTCTTGACAAGAGAAAAAAGAAATGATATAATAACAAAGTCAGTTCACAAGCCGCTGTGATGGAATTGGCAGACGTAGCGGACTCAAAATCCGCCGGTAGCGATACCGTGCCGGTTCGACTCCGGCCAGCGGCACCAAAAAAATCCTCATGAATACATGAGGATTTTTTTATTTGACATTTTATTTGCACAATTCCGCAACAACAGTGCTAATGACCTTCCCGTCAGCTTTTCCCTTCAGTTCTGCCATCACAGCTTTCATAATAAGACCTTTATTCTTCCCTGCCAAAACATCTGCAAACTTGGAAGTAATAATTTGTTTAATTTCATCTGCATCTAACTGCTTTGGCGCATACCGTGCCACAACATCATATGCCGCACGATATTCTGCCATTAACTCTGCTCTCTCCTGCGGGCATGTGTCAATTTGTTCCTTGATGGATTTTAATTCTTTTAAAATTACACGGTCTACTAATTCCTCGGGAATATCATCACGGACACCCTCATCAATTGCCACTTTTTTAACAGCAGCAATCAAGGATGAAATCGCATCCTTT
>JAZPYM010000007.1:0-35458 GCA_045544215.1 Congzhengia sp. | reverse complement strand
GGCAAAAGCGACATTATCATTGTGAATACTAATAAAATAGCTGAAAAACTTTTAAATCCTTTTTTCAATTTCAATTTGATTCAATCCTTTCGTCTAAAAAATCAGTTCTAAAACAAGTTGTTACTAATATCTGTTTCACCTCCGGTTTTCTTACCGCAGGCAATAAAAAAACTGCGGTAATTTTTCTTTCAAAAAAATTACCACAGCTGTGTTTTCCTGTGATGAACCACAATTCAGGTGAGAATATAAGACAAAGCCCTAAAACTACATTTGGACATCTCAATCTGAAAACGCTACCTCTATGCCTTTAGAGCACCTACGAGATAACATCAAAGCAGGTCTTGTGACTCGCACCATATAGACTGATTCGTCCGCGTTTTTATATCCTGCCTTCTCAGTTTCCCAATGACTATCTTTCGATAACGGATACAAAAACTTCGATGCACACACCGACAGTTAACCGCAGGGGATTCTCACCCCATTCCCTTTTCACTGATTATGCCTTGCAGATAGAGCCTTTGCGACATAATCAACACTCTGTGTGAATGTATTAAGTTTTACATAAATATTTTACCATATATCTGTATAAAAATCAATAAAAAAACAAACTTTTAATATGAAACAACAAATAATGTATTTTTTTGATAAATTCATTATGTATTAAAAAAGTCCGAAAGCAATTGCTTTCGGACTTTTGTTTAAATTTTAAATATACCAAATGCATCAAGTATCGATGACAAAAGAATCAAGATAATGCAAATGGGCGCAAAATACTTAATAACGATTGTAAAAAGCCCTTTTCTTTTGAAACGGCCTGATAGTTCAACCTCGTCTGCAATTGCCTGGGGTTTGATTACAAAACCAACAAACACGCAGGTAAAGAACGCCACAATCGGCATCAACACACTGTTACTGATAAAATCGAAGAAATCAAGGAACTGCATGCCCAAAATTTTGACATTGTCCCAGATTCCATAACCAAGTACGGAAAGAAGTCCTAATGCCACCGAGAACACGAAAACGACGATACACGAAAGCGTTCTTTTGATTTTTAACTTATCACAAAGTATGGAAACAACTGTTTCCATCAGGGAAATCGATGATGTAAGTGCCGCAAACAGTACCAAGAGGAAGAACGCAACACCAACGATGGTACCGCCCGCCATAGTTTCAAACACCTTGGGCAAGGTTACAAACATCAGACTTGGTCCTTTCCCCAGTGCTTCAGGTGTACCACCCGAGAACGCAAACACCGCAGGAATAATCATAAGACCTGCTAAAAATGCAATCCCCGTATCGAAGAGCTCAATTTGTGTAACAGATGATTCCAGATTCACATCCTTTTTCATATACGAGCCATATGTAATCATAATACCCATAGCCAACGACATCGAGTAGAAAAGCTGTCCCATAGCCGAAAGCACTGTTGTTGCCGAGAACTTGCTGAAATCGGGCATTAAGTAGTATTTAACGCCTTCTATCGCACCGGGCATACATACGGAATATATCGCAATCACAATTGACAAGACTACAAGGACAGGCATCATAATCTTGCTTACTTTTTCTACGCCCTTTTCGACACCACCCAAAACAATAAGCGCCGTAGCACCAAGAAAAAGGATAAACCAGAAAATTGGTTCGCCGGTCTGCGATATAAATCCGCCAAAATACGAATCCTGTACTGTTTCTAAAGCTCCGCCGCTTACAAAAGCATACAAATACTTTGTAACCCAGCCACCAATAACAGAATAATACGGAAGTATAATCGCAGGAATGATTGCGGCAAGATATCCAACAAACGAATATTTTTTGTTAAGTTTATTGAACGCCCCAACAGCACTGAGTCCGGTTTTTCTGCCAATCGCAACCTCGGCTATCATAAGCGCAAAACCAAATGTAACCGCAAGCAAAATATAAACCAAAAGGAAAATTCCCCCACCATATTTTGCTGCAAGATACGGAAATCTCCATATATTTCCCAGGCCTACTGCAGAACCTGCCGCAGCGAGTACAAATCCAATCTTGCCGGTAAAACTACTTCTTTTTTCATTATCCATAATACTCTACACCTTTCATCTGTTTTTTGCATTATTTTATCAAAATTTCTTTTATTTGGGTTTGCGAGCAGAAAACTCACAGGAATTTTGCAAAGCAAAAATTTATATATGTCAATTATAGCACGCTTATACATGAAAATCAATAAAAAGATAAATTGTATATTTATTTTTAAAAAAGCCCGTAATCAATAAGATTACGGGCTTTTAAATTATCTATTTAACTTTTGATTATGCAATTGTTGTGTAGATGTAAATTGCAAATAATGCAACTGAAATCCACATAACAGGTGAAATATCTTTTGCCTTACCTGTTAAGAGCTTTAACACAACCCATGCAATCATAGCAAACATAATACCGGTTGCAATGGAATATGCAAAAGGCATCATAACAACTGCTAAGAAACCGCCGATCGCATCTGCGATGTCACCGTCAAATTCCATCTGTGTTACTGCAGAAAGCATGAGAAGACCAACGAAGAGCATAGCAGGTGTTGTAGCAAAGCCCGGAATTGCAAGGAAAATAGGTGCAAACGGGATTGCAATTAAGAATAAGATACCTGTTGTCAGGGCAGTTAAACCTGTTCTTCCGCCTGCTGCTACACCGGCTGAAGATTCAACATAACTTGTAACGGTTGATGTACCAAGGCATGCGCCTGCTACTGTACCCACAGCATCTGCCATCAATGCACCGCCTGCCTTTGGAAGAGAACCATCTTCTTTTAACAAGTTACCCTTCTGTGCCACACCAATCAATGTACCTACTGTATCAAAGATATCGGTATAAAGGAAGGTAAACATTACAACTGCAAAAGCCATAAAGTTTTTCGCAATAAATCCAAAATCAAACTGGAAGAGTGCAGGTGCAGCAAAGTTTGCCTTAATCGCATCCCAGGAAAGTGAAGGAATTAAAGAATATACTCCAGCTTCAACATCAACTACATACCAGCCGACTAATTCTGCGATAATTCCCAATACCCATGTTGCCAAAATACCAATCAAGATGTCGCCCTTTACTTTATAGTGATGTAATACACCAATGATTAAAAGACCAACGATTGCCAAAACAACCTGAGGTGAACCCAAGTTTCCAAGACCAACTAATGTAGAATCGTTATTTACAACAACGCCTGCATTGATTAATGCAATAATTGTGATAAACAAACCAATACCTGCTGTAATACCAAGCTTTAAGTTCTTAGGAATTTTGTTAACCAATGCTTCTCTGAACTTGAAAATTGAAAGAATCATAAAGATAATACCTTCAAGCAGGATAGCAGTTAATGCAACTTTATAGGAATAACCCATTGTTAAACATACTGTGTAGGTAAAGAACGCATTCAGTCCCATGCCCGATGCTAATGCCACAGGATAGTTAGCAAAAAACGCCATACAAATTGTTGCAATTGCAGCCGAAAGTGCCGTTGCCATAAAGATCGCCGGTGCACCAGGGCCATCCGGAATAATGCCTAACATACCGGGGTTAACCGCCAAAATGTAAGACATCGCCAAAAAAGTAGTGATTCCGGCAATAATTTCAGTTTTGATATTAGTGCCGTGCTCCTTGAGCTTAAACAGTTTTTCCATTTTCTCATCCTCCATATATAAATTTTTGGGATAATTTAATCATACCGCATTTTTCCAAAATAGTCAATCGGAAAATGAATATTTTTTGAATTTTTTGTAAATTCCTGTCAAGTCAAAAGCATCACCTTACAAACAACATATTATCATGTTGAACACACAATTGGAAACACTGTTTGATGTATGATCACAAAAATAAAAAGAAGACAATTTTTTAAATTGTCTTCTTTCAGGACCATTATTCAATATAATATTTTTGTTTATATGCCTGATACATTTCGTCAAATTCTTCTCCACCGGATTTAACCTGATTTAAATACTCGTGGGTTTCAAAAGAGTCATTTGCTATTTCGATAAAGCAAACAGCAATATTTGAACAGTGATCGGAAATTCGCCCATAGTTTGTCAGAAGGTCAGACAGAATAAATCCAAGTTCCATGGTACAGTCTCCCTGGCGGAGTCTTGAAATATGTCCATTTTTAATCTTTCTTTTAAGTCTGTCAATTACCTGCTCAAGAGGCTCAACAGATTTTGCAATTTCCACATCATCATTGACAAGTGCAGTAATTGCAAGTTCAAGCGTCTCCTCCACGGCAGCCGTAATAATTGCAAGATCTTTCTTCGCTTTATCCGAGAAAGCTATTTTCTTGTCATGGATTTCTCTTGCTGCCTCAGCAATGTTAAGTGCATGGTCAGAAATTCGCTCAATATCACCTATACAATGCAAAAGCTCTGTAACAACCTTACTGTCCTTGGCAGACATCTGGGTTGCAGCAATCTTAACAAGATATGTGCTTGTCTTATCCTCATACTTATCAACCATCTTTTCAAGATGGTTAATTTTATAAAATTCCTCTTCGCTGAAATTTTCTATAAGCTCTGTAGCTTTTTTAAACGAATCTGAAGCTATTCTTGCCATATCACCTACAAGCTCTTTACATTTTTCAACCGCAAAACTGGGTACATCAAGGAATCTGTCGTCAAGTGTGGCAAAAACATTATCCTCTTCGTCATGTTTCCCTTTGATCGTAACCACCGCCAGTTTTTCAATTAAGCTACAGAACGGAATGAGGATGACTGTTGATATAATATTAAACAATGTATGTGCAAAAGCAATTCCAACTGCGCTTGCAGGCATCGCCATAAATTCAAAAACAAGGAACGAATGCAAAATATAAAATGCAGCTGTTACAACGGCAACACCTATCATTTTTATATATAAACAAGAAAGCGCAACTCGTTTTGCATGAATGTTCCCGCTGATTGCAGAAATGATAGGCGTGATTGTTGTGCCTATGTTCATACCAAGAAGAAGTGGCAACGCAATGGAAAACGGCATATCGATTCCGGATGCAGCAAGGGCAATCAACACACCAACCGAAGCAGAAGATGACTGAATAATTGCTGTAAAGATTGTACCAACAACAATGCCGACAATGGGGTTTTTAAACATAACAAGCATACTGTTAAATGCGCCCCTAAGGTTTGATACAGCATCACTCATTGCATCCATACCAAACATAAGGATTGCAAAACCCAGAAGAATCGAACCTGTATTTTTCCTTCTGTCGTTTTTTGCAACCATTGTCATGATAAGACCTACAATTGCAAGAACAGGAGTAAATGCGCTGGGTTTTAATAGGTCAAGAATAAAACCTGCACCATCTGGAATATCCGTTGTGGTTAACAGCCATGCTGTAACCGTGGTTCCGATGTTGGCACCCATAATGATGCTGATTGTCTGGCCAAGTTTCATAATGCCTGAGTTTACGAAGCCAACAAGCATTACGGTGGTTGCACTGGATGACTGAATAATACCGGTTACCACAAGGCCGAGAAGAAGCCCCTTCCATCTTGCTGATGTAAGCCTTGCAAGAAGCGATTCAAGCTTGCCGCCGGCAAGTTTTTTCAACCCATCTCCCATAAGGTCCATACCATATAAAAACAAAGCAAGACCGCCTATTAAACTCAACACTACAAAGATATCCATTTTGTTACCCCTCTTCTTTTGTAAGTCGTTTTGGATAAATGCCAAATTAACCGAAATGTAAAAATCTTCGTTCTTGGAAATTCTACAAAAACTTCATATGTAATTATTATACCACAATATTGATATAGATGCAATATGTTACATTTATTATAATTTTTTTATAATATATGACAATTCTCTGTTGCGATATACACGAAATGTGTTATAATAAATAAAAGAGAAATGTTGAAAACAGTGAAACAAGGAGCATGAACATGACAAAAATTGATATTTTTTCCGGTTTTTTAGGCGCTGGAAAAACCACTTTAATTAAAAAAATGATAAAAGAAAGCTACCAGGGCGAAAAACTGGTACTGATTGAAAACGAATTTGGCGAAATCGGCATTGATGGCGGGTTTTTAAAGGATGCCGGCATCAACATTACAGAAATGAATTCCGGCTGTATTTGCTGCAGTCTGGTTGGGGATTTTGGAAAGGCACTCAAACAGGTTTTAACCGATTATGCACCCAGCAGAATTATTATTGAGCCCTCCGGCGTCGGCAAATTAAGCGATGTGATAAAGGCAGTTGAAAATCTTCATGAGGATGATTTGGTGCTGAATAGCTATACCGCTGTTTGCGATGTAAATCGTTGCAAAATGTATATGAAAAATTTCGGTGAATTTTATATGGACCAAATCAGACATGCAAAATGCATCGTCTTAAGTCATACCGATGTAGCAAAAGATGAAAAAATTACAGAATGCATTCATCTTCTGCGGGAACAAAATAAGGATGCCGTTATCGTTACAACACCCTGGGACAAGCTTTCCGGCGCACAGTTGCTTGAAGCGATTGAGGGCACCACTACAATACAAAGCGCAATCAAAGCTTTGACAGATGAGGCAGAATGTCCTGTTTGCGGGCATCATCACGCCCATCACAACCATGACCACCATGGCCACCATGATCACCATGATCACCACGAACATCATGATGACCACCATTGTCATCACGATCATCATCATGATGGCGAATGCTGTCACCACGAACACCACCATCATCACGCAGATGATGTATTCCAAAGTTTTGGCGCTGAAACTACAAAACAATTCACAAAAGAAATGCTGGAAGACTGTTTGTCTGCACTCGGCGACGAAAAACAGTTTGGCACGGTTTTGCGGGCAAAAGGAATTGTTCCGGGCAAAAATGGCTCCTGGCTACATTTTGATTACATCCCCGGAGAAACAAATGTTCGAGAGGGCGCTGCAGACATTATAGGTCGCATCTGCATAATCGGTGCAAACATCAAAGAAGAGAACATCCTAAAACAGTTTGACCTGAGCGAATAAGGAGAGAGAAAAATGGAGGTTCCGGTTTATTTATTTACCGGCTTTTTAGAAGCAGGAAAAACCAAGTTCATACAGGAAACATTAGAAGACGCCCGTTTTAACAGCGGCGAGCGCACACTTTTGCTTTTGTGTGAAGAGGGACTGGAAGAATATGATAAATCCCGCTTTCCCAAGAAAAATATACACATCAAGGTTTTAGAGAACGAATCAGATCTAACCGAAAAAAAGCTTTCTGAATGGATAAACAAACACAAAGCGCAACGAATTATTGTAGAATATAATGGAATGTGGCAATTGGACACACTTTACAACAACTTACCGCGCAATTGCTCCGTTTATCAGGAAATGCTTTTTATCGACGCACAAACCTTTGAAAATTACAACAACAATATGCGTTCCCTGGTAGTAGATAAATTAAAAAGCTGCGAGGTTGTTATTTTCAACCGCACCACCGAAAACACCGACAAATTGTTGTGTCACAAAATTGTGCGTGCCACCACAAAACGCGCCAACATCGCTTTTGAATATACCGACGGGCATGTAGAATACGATGAGATTGAAGACCCACTTCCCTTTGACATCAACGCCCCTGTGATTGCCATAAAGGACGAGGACTTTGCGCTATGGTATCGCGACATTTCTGAGGATATTCAAAAATACGAGGGGAAAACAGTATTATTCAAGGGAATTGTCGCACACAATAACACCATGCCAAAAGACATTTGCTTAATTGGCCGTCACATTATGACATGTTGTGCAGATGATATTGCTTTTGGTGGTATGCTATGTATTGTCCCAAAAGATACGATGTTCCAAAATCGTGATTGGATGCTTGTAACGGCAACTGTCCGCTATGAACATCATCCTTTGTATGAGGGAAAAGGTCCGGTGCTTTATGCAGAAAGCATCGTGCACGCACCACAACCCCAAGAACCGGTCGCAACATTCTATTAATCACAAAAAAAGGCTGTAGCACATCGCTACAGCCACTTTTTTTATAAAACACTTTTTAAAAACTGTCTTGCCCGTTCATCCTTAGGATTCGTAAAGAATTCCTCAGGCGTGCCCTCTTCCATAATTTTTCCGTCACACATAAACAGGATACGGTCTGCCACATCCCTGGCAAAGCCCATTTCGTGTGTCACAACCACCATGGTCATGCCGTCTGTTGCAAGTTTTTTCATAACATCCAAAACCTCGCCCACCATTTCAGGGTCAAGCGCCGAAGTCGGCTCGTCAAACAGCATCACATCTGGATCCATGCAAAGCGCACGCACAATAGCAACGCGCTGTTTTTGTCCGCCGGAAAGCTGAGACGGATATGCCGCAGCTCTGTCTGCAAGGCCAACACGCTCCAACAGCTCCATGGCTTTTGCTTCTGCTTCTTCCTTACTCTTTTTCAAAAGCTTCATTGGTGCAAGGGTCAGATTTTTCAAAACGGTCATGTGGGGAAACAGATTAAACTGCTGAAACACCATACCCATTTTCCGCCTGTGAAAGTTTATATCGACCTTGGGGTCTGTAATATCTACACCATCAAAATATACGCATCCACTGGTTGCACTTTCCAACAAATTCAGTGACCGCAAAAATGTAGATTTACCGCTACCGGATGGACCAATTACAACAACAACTTCACCTTTTTTGATTTCAGCGGAAACACCGTCTAAAGCATGAATATTTTCGCCATAATATTTACATAAATCCGTTGTTTTAATAATAACATTATCGTTCACTCTTACGCAGCCTCCTTTCTACAATTTCAAGAAGCTTTGTAAGAATCATAACCAATATCAAATAGATTGCCGCAAGGCTTATGTAAGGAATTACGGCTGTGTAAGCCTTACTTACAATAACTTGGGCCGCCTTTGTTACATCCTGAAGTGCGATAACAGTAACAAGCGAAGTTTCCTTCAGCAGTGCAATAAGTTCATTGCCTAACGCCGGCAAGATATTTTTAAACGCTTGCGGCAGGATAATATAAAACATGGTCTGAACATAGTTTAGTCCAAGACTTCTCCCCGCCTCTGTCTGTCCTTGGCTGATAGACATAATGCCCGAACGGGCAATTTCTGCAACATAAGCACCAGAGTTAATACCCAGCGTCACGATCGCGCAAACATTGGTGTCAAATGTGGTTTTTGGAACCATGACAACAAAGCCCATAATCAACAGCTGCACCATAAGCGGAGTTCCGCGAAGAACCGTAACATATATCTTGCAGATCGTGTTTAAAAATCTTAACAGTAAATTTGGTTTTGCATGGATGCTGTCATGCGTTGAACGAATAAGAGCAACAATCATGCCAATGATGATACCAAGCATCAATGCTCCGATTGTTACAACAAAGGTGGTAACCAAGCCATCGGTAAAAAACTTCCAACGATTTTCGAAAATAAAGACCTGGTAAAATTGGAAAATCAGGCGCTGCAATCCTTGGGGTAGAGATAAAATCCACCCAGGTGCCTCGGCTATCCAGTTGGCAAATGTTAAGATGGTCATTTGCAAATCCCCTCTCTTACGAAACAAAAGGGGCGATAAACGCCCCTTTTTTTATATACTATAGGGTTTAAATTACTCAGCCTTGATATATTTTGCAATAATTTCAGCAAGCTTACCTTCTGCATCAAGTTCAGCAAGTGCAGCATTGAACTTTTCTAAAAGCTCTGTGTTTTCTTTTGCAAAAGCTGCTGCATAGTTTTCTGTAATATATTCTGTGTCGAGGATTTTAAGACCTTCGTTTGCTGTAACGAATGCTTTTGCCGGCTCGTTGTCGATAACAACGCAGTCAACCTGACCATTTTTAAGTGCAGCTACTGCTAAAGCACCGTTGTCGTAACGAGCAACTGCGTCCTCGCCGTAGTCATCTGCGCAATAAATATCGCCTGTTGTTCCGGACTGAACACCAATCTTTTTGCCGTCTAAATCATCAATTGTAGCAATTGTGCTGTCTTCAGGAACGATAACAACCTGAATACCTGTTGCGTAGCTCTCTGAGAAATTAACGGACTCCTCGCGTTCAGGTGTAACCGTCATACCAGCTAAAACAACATCAACAGCACCTGAAGAAACGGCTGTAATTAAAGAATCAAATGCCATGTCTTTAATTTCCAATGTCATACCAAGCTTTTCTGCAACAGCAGCAGCGATTTCAGCATCGATACCTACAACATTGTTGTTTTCGTCAACAAACTCATAGGGAGGGAAAGCTGCATTTGTACCCATTGTTAAAACGGGTTTTTCAGCGTCATTTGCTGTTTGTGTGCCGCAAGCAACCATTGCAATTGCCATAACAGCAACCATCATAAGTGCTAAGAACTTTTTCATAAAAAATCATTACCTTTCTGCTCACATAATAACTTTTTAACGCGCACATGAGCAATGCGCAATTTTTGCATAAAATTACATTTTTTATGTATAAACATACCTAAAAACTTTTTTTATTATATCATTAGTTCTCTGGTTTGTCAATTAAAAAAACATATTTTTTGCATAATTTCTGCTTTTATAAAATAAATTCGAAAATAGCATTGATTTTTGCGCAGAAAATGGTATAATATATATATGTATGATTTTTTAGAAAGAAAAATCTTCATTTCATTCAAAAAGACTAAAACTCTATCAAATCTATGACGGAGGTTCGATAATCTTGGAGAAATTAGTAATTAAAGGAGGCAAACGGCTCTGTGGTGAAGTAACCATAGCCGGCGCAAAAAATGCTGCGGTTGCAATCATCCCCGCAGCAGTTTTAGTGGATGGTGTCTGTACCATTGAAAATGTACCGGCAATTAAAGATGTTGCTGTAATCTGCGGTATTTTAGAAGAGCTGGGTGCCAAGGTTACTTTTTTAGATAAATATACCATTCAGATCGATTGCTCAAAAGTGGATAAATATACAGCGCCTTATGAAATGGTGCGAAAGATGCGCGCTTCTTATTATCTTCTTGGAGCGTTGTTGGGTCGACTGAAGAAAGCCGATGTGGCACTTCCCGGCGGTTGCAATTTTGGTTCCCGTCCCATCGACCAGCACATTAAGGGATTTAAAGCACTGGGCGCTACCGTGTTTGACCCAACTGAAAGTGGCGCAATTATAGCCGAAACAGACGGCTTGGTTGGAACAAATATATATCTTGATGTTGTCAGCGTTGGCGCAACCATCAACATTATGCTGGCAGCAACTTTGGCAAAAGGTGTTACCATTATTGAAAATGTTGCAAAAGAACCCCACATTGTGGATGTTGCAAACTTTTTAAACGCCATGGGTGCAAAAATTAAAGGTGCAGGTACAGATGTAATCAAAGTGTACGGCACAGATAAGCTTCACGGCGGTACATATTCCATCATTCCTGACCAGATTGAAGCCGGCACCTTTATGGTGGCAGCCGCTGCAACAGGCGGTGACATTTTAGTTAAAAATGTAATTCCAAAGCACATGGATTCCGTTAGTGCAAAGCTGATTGAGGTTGGCGCTGAAGTCATTGAATACGACGACAGCATTCGCGTCCGTGGCGGAAAAACCATTAAGCATGTCAATATCAAAACGCTGCCCTATCCTGGTTTCCCAACGGACATGCAGCCCCAATTCGTTGCGCTACTCTCTAATGCAAAGGGTACCAGTATTGTAACTGAAAGCGTTTGGGAATCCCGGTTCCAGTATGTAGATGAGCTGCTCCGCTTGGGTGCAGATATTTCTGTTAACGCGCGGACAGCCGTCATAAAAGGGACACCAGTTTTAACCGGTACCATTGTTCGTGCCACGGATTTGCGTGGTGGCGCCGGCATGGTAATTGCAGGTTTAATGGCAGAAGGTGTTACAGAAATCACAGACATTCAATATATTGACCGCGGGTATGAAAAAATGGAAGAAAAATTCCGGAGCCTTGGCGCCGACATTACACGCGTGAATGAGTAAACTACTTTAAGGAGATGCATATATTATGAAAAGCAGTCAGATTATTTTAGCAGGTTTTGGCGGACAGGGAATTTTATTCGCCGGTAAGGTGTTGGCTTATACAAGCTTAGAAACAGAACGAAATGTAACATGGCTTCCGTCCTATGGTCCGGAAATGCGCGGTGGTACCTGCAACTGTAGCATTGTGGTTTCTGATGGAAAAGCAGTTGGTTCTCCGGTTATTTCAAACCCGGATGTTTTAATCGCACTCAACCGTCCGTCTTTGGATAAATTTGAAGATTCCGTTGCACCGGGTGGATACATCGTTTTAGACGATTCATTAATCGACAGAGATGTTATGCGCACCGATGTAAATGTGATTAAAATCCCAGCAACCGAACTGACCATGGAGCATCATTTGGAAACATTGGCAAACATGGTTATTTTAGGAAAAATGTTGAAAGAAACAGGACTGTTCACACCGGATGAAATCAAAATCGGTATCGAAAAAAGCGTTCCTAAGTCAAAAGCATGGCTGGTTGAAAAAAATATTGAAGCAGTTAACCTTGGATATAACTACGAAAAATAATAAAATAAAACGATAAAGGGGCTTGTGGCACATGTCACAAGCCCCTTTTTTTGTAACAAAAAAACACTGTGACAAAATGCCACAGTGTTCATTATGTTGATTATTCTGCGCTGAAAGGCAACAGTGCAATATGCCTTGCTCTTTTGATTGCCTCTGTAAGCTGTCTCTGGTGCTTTGCACAGGTGCCTGTAATTCTTCTGGGAAGAATTTTTGCACGCTCAGATACATATCTTCTCAACTTTGCTACATCCTTGTAATCGATAGAATCAACTTTGTCCTGACAAAAGGAACAAACTTTTTTCTTTGCTTTACGATTTTTCATCATCGGTCTTTCTGCCATTTCAAATTACCTCCTTTACAGTTGACTTTTCAGCTAATTTTTAGAAGGGCAAATCTTCTTCTTCAATCGGCATAAATCCATCAATATCTCCAACAGCAGAAGGCGGAGCATCCTGATCTGTAGGATAAAGAGAGGAAGACGATGTAAAACCGCCTACGCTACCTTCGCCTTTGCTCTGCGCAAATTCCCATTGGTCAACCACAACTTCTGTTGCATAACGATTTTTACCCTCGTTGTCTGTCCAGCTTCTTGTCTGGATAGAGCCCTCCAATGCGATTCTGTGCCCTTTGGCAAAATATTTGGAAATGGATTCGCCCGTCTGGCGCCAAGCAATACAGTTAATAAAATCCGCCTTGCGTTCCTCTCCCTGCTTTACAAAGCGTCTGTCGCATGCAACCGTAAAGCTGCACACACTTACGCCGGACGCAGTTGAGCGGAGTTCCGGGTCTTTTGTTAATCTGCCTACTAAGATAACCTTGTTCATAAGTCGACACCCTCCATGCTAAAATTTGAATTAGCGATTGGCTTTTTCTTCTTTTTTAATGATGATACTTCTTAAAATACCATCTGTAATGTTGTAGATACGCTCAAGTTCAAGCGGGAAATCAGGTTTCGCGCTGAAGTTAACCAGCACATAGTAACCCTCTGTTTTATAGTCGATGGGATATGCAAGTCTTCTCTTGCCCCACTCGTCAACAGATTCGATTTCACCTGCACCGCTGATTAATGTTTTGAACTTCTCAACAACACCTTTGATTGCTTCTTCTTCCAAAGCCGCGTCAACTACAAAGATCGTTTCATAATTGTTGATTACTTCTGACATTTTTACACCTCCTTTTGGACTTTGGCCCCAAACCGTTTGCTTGGAGCAAGGATACATTGCAATTGCAATGTTAACTACATAAGTATATATAAATTTTTGTAGTTTGTCAAGTAGTTTTTAGGATAATTTTTCAATCAGGCCGTAGACTGCATTTAAGGCTTCATCAATTTTGGTCACATCTTTTCCGCCTGCCTGCGCAGAATCGGGACGACCGCCACCGCCACCGCCGGCAATTTTTGCAACCTCACGCACGATGTTACCACTATGCGCACCTTTTGCAATAGCTTCCTTTGTCGCCATTGCAACAAAAGTTGCCTTATCGCCATCAGCAGATGCCAACACAATCACACCGCAAGGCGTTTTCGCTTTAAACTCATCACCAATATTTCTAAGCGCATCCACATCCGCGCCATCAACGCGACCGCAAACAACCGTAATGCCGCCGATTTCCTTTGCGCCGGCAAAAATCTCGTCTGCTGCACCACCGGCAAGTTTGGCATTTAAGCTTTCTATTTTTGCTTCAAGTGTTTTCACTTCCAAAACAACTGCTGCTGCTTTTTTCGCAACATCACCAACACCACATTTTAAGTTCTCCGCTGTTTGCAAAATGGTGTTTTCTGCTTTTTTCAATTCCGCCAAAACACCCATGCCTGTTACGGCCTCAATGCGACGAACACCTGCTGCGACACCGGTTTCTCCTAAGATTTTAAATAACCCGATTTCCGCTGTGTTGGAAACATGACAACCGCCGCAAAGCTCCATAGAGTAATCTCCCATAGATACCACGCGAACCGTTTCGCCATATTTACTGCCGAACACTGCAACTGCACCCATTTTCTTTGCCTCGTCAATCGGCATTTCCTGCCAGGAAACAGAAAGCCCCTCTAAAATTTTCTCATTCACCTCTGCTTCAATCGTTTCCAGCTCTTTTGCAGTTACAGCTCTATCCAATGTAAAATCAAATCTTAATCTGTCTTTAGAAACCAAAGAACCCGACTGGGTAACTGCGCTTCCTAATGCGTTTTTCAACGCAGAATCTAAAAGGTGGGTTGCACTGTGATTTGCCTGAATACGCTTTCTTGCAGACTTGCAAACACTTGCAATAACCGTATCTCCCGCCTTGATATCTCCATCATTCATTTCAACAAAATGATAGTATTTGCCATCTGCAGTTTTTTTGGTATCGGTAACAACCTTGCCGCCAATCGTACCAACATCGCCGACTTCGCCGCCACCTTCACCATAAAACGGGGTTTTATCTAAAACAACAACGCCGGTCCCATCTGCCTCACTTAAAACCAGCAAAACAGTTGCTTCGGTTTCTAACTTGTCATAGCCAACAAAGTTTGTGGGCGCAACAGAAACCAACGCGTCTGCAATTTTGTCTTCCCAGCCAACTTCGGTCATTTTTGCATTGGCACGAGCTCTTGCGCGTTGACTTTCCATTTCTGCATGGAAACCGTCTTCATCAATCTCAATTCCCTTTTCCGCCAAAATTTCCTTTGTCAAATCCAGAGGGAATCCATAAGTATCATACAATTTAAACGCATTTTCTCCGGAGAAAACTTTTCCATTGCCATCTTTTAAGAACTGATTTAAAATAGCAAAACCTGCATCAATGGTCTGTGCAAAGCGTTCTTCTTCGGTTTTAATTTTATTTTGAATCATGTCGCGATTTTCCGAAAGATTCGGATACGCATCTTTTGATGCTTCAATCACGGTTTCTGCAAGCTTGTATAAGAATGTGCCTTTTATGCCAAGGAGTCGTCCATGGCGCGCTGCACGACGAAGCAATCTTCTTAAAACATAGCCTCTGCCCTCGTTAGAAACATTTACGCCGTCAGAAATTAAAAATACTGTGCTTCTGATATGGTCTGTCACAACGCGAACGGAAACATCTGTCTCTGCATCCTTACCATAGGTAACGCCTGCAATACGGCAAACCTCGTCGCGAATACTTTTAATGGTATCCACATCAAACAGCGACAAAACACCCTGCATGATGCAAGCGATACGCTCAAGACCCATACCGGTATCAATGTTGGGATGCGCCAGTTTTTCATAAGTGCCATCCTCTTGTTTTTCAAACTGTGTAAACACCAGATTCCAAAATTCAACAAAGCGGTCACACTCGCAGCCCACCTTACAATCAGGAGAGCCACAACCATGCTCTTCCCCACGGTCGAAATAAAGTTCTGAGCAAGGACCGCACGGACCGGTACCAATTTCCCAGAAATTGTCCTCTTTACCCATACGAACAATGCGGTCTGGGGAAACACCAACCTGCTTAGTCCAAATGTCAAATGCCTCATCATCATCCTGATAAATGGTAACCCAAAGCTTGTCCACCGGAAGCTTAAGCACCTCTGTCACAAACTCCCATGCCCACTTCGTTGCTTCATTTTTGAAGTAATCCCCAAAGGAAAAGTTTCCAAGCATCTCAAAAAAAGTACCATGGCGAGCGGTTTTACCAACACGCTCAATATCCGGGGTACGAATACACTTCTGGCAGGTTGTCATTCTCTTTTTTGGCGGCACCTGACGCCCTGTAAAATAGGGTTTTAAAGGCGCCATACCTGCATTAATCAAAAGCAGGCTGGGGTCATTTTCCGGCACCAAAGAAAAGCTGGGCATACGCAAATGCTCCTTGGATGCAAAAAATGCAAGATATTTTTCTCTGATTTCGTTCAATCCTAATTGTTCCACTTATATCAACCTTTCGTTCATCATTGGTATCATTTAACATATATCCATAACAGTATAATTGTACTATATATTTGCCATTCCGTCAAGGTTATTCTTCAAAAAACTCGCCCTGATACAAACTCCTTGCCTGCATTTCTTTATCAATTCCGGCAAGTACCGAAATTTTGTCACTGCTCCACCTTGGTGCAAGCAGCTTATCCTTAGGTCCATCCCCTGTCAAACGCTCTATGACGCAACTCTGTGGCAACACAGAGAGTTGTCTGCACACCACATCAATATAGCCATCCTTCGTCATAGGCACAAGCGTTCCATCTGCAAAGTGTTTTGCCGCCTGGGTACCTTTTAAAATGTGAAGAGAATGAATTTTCACGCCATCCGGCTGTAACTTTGCCAAGACTCTTGCTGATTCCACCATATCCTCCCGTGTTTCGCCATACAGCCCGTTGATAAGATGCACACAAACACGAATATGCTTTTGCTTCAACAAATGAAAAGCCTGCAAAAAAGTATCATAGGTGTAGCCTCGATGAAATTTTTCTGCTGTTTCATCATGAATGGTCTGCAGTCCCAACTCCACTGTAAGATAAGTGTCCTCCGCCAACGAAGCAAGTAGCTCTGCATTTTCCCTATTAATGCAATCAGGTCGCGTGCCAATGCTGAGTCCCACCACATTGGGAAAAGAAAGCGCTTCCTGAAATTTTGCCCGGAGCACATCACAAGGCGCATAGGTGTTGGTGTTTGCCTGAAAATAAGCAATCACTTTTTCTACCCCACATTTTTTTCGGATGCGCGCACTTTCCGCAACAAGCTGCTTTGTCACAGAAAGCGCTGCAGAGGGTGTAAACTCCCCTGCGCCATTCAGGCAAAAGGTGCAGCCCCCTGTTCCGCAGGTTCCATCTACATTGGGACAAGCAAAGCCTCCGTCAATAGCTGCTTTTTCCACCCGACAACCAAACTTCTGCATCAAATGATAATGAAGCGTATGGTAGCGCTTATTGTCTGACGAAAAAGGGAAAACCGATGCTTGCTCGTATGTTGATTTCATAGTCTTCCCCCTCCTCTGTTTCTTTTCTCTCAATATATCACAAGTAAATAAGGCTTGTCAACGCCTCTTCATTGCCGCAGAATAGGCACAAGCGCAAAAAAATGCAATCAGCAAATAGGGAGAAACCGATAAATAGCGTTTGGAAACAGAAGCAAAATCATAAAACGCAGAAACCGTCTCCCATTCCCGGGTGATAAAAGACATTATACCCATGGACAAAAGCATCTGCATCAATTTTCCTGTAACATAAAATTTTATACTTAATCCAGCCCTTGAGACGATTCCCATGACCTGCAGCATCACGCACACTCCGCCAAAGCCAATTACGCCTGATAATAAAATCAAAAGGCAGGATACGGAAAAGCTACCCTCGCAAAGGGACTTTGCTCCCAATGTGACCTCCATGAAAGAAGATATAAAATCGCCCAATGCAGTCTGCCCAAAAAAGCAAATAATTACAGGCTTTATCAGCACCTGCAGCACTGAAAAAAACACCAGATAACCACACACCTCAAGCATGGTCTTCGTGCCGCGACACACCGAATCAGAAAAAGCGTTGCCCAACCGAACCCCTAAAATTGTATTGGGCTGTTTCGCTGTTTCTTCTTTTGCAAAAAAAGAAAAAACAATGCCGACAACAACAGCTGCTGCAACATGAACCCCATAAAGCAAAATGCCAAGCTTGCGACTGCAAAGCATCCCAACGCCTACGGCGCCAATCACAAACAGTGGACCGGAATTGTTACAAAATGGCAAAAGGCGATTTGCCTCATTTTTTGTTATCATTCCTTCTTCATAAAGCTCTGTAGTCATTTTTGCGCCCGTAGGATAACCACACAAAATTCCCATGACAAATACCACAGCTCCTCTGCCGCTGATGCGAAAAATGCGTTTTGCCAAAGGAGAAAAAAGGCTTCCCAATTGGCTGACAAAGCCTGTTGTAATCATAAACGACGAAAGAACAAAAAACGGAAACAAAGAGGGAATGACCGTTTGTCCACATAACAAAAGCGCATTTTTCACTCCATCCATAACGCTTTCTGTGCACAACAGAATACACAAAAGCAGTAGCGACGAAAAGCCATATACAATCCAAAGTTTTGTTTTCACTTCTCCACCTCCCTGTAATGTTTATGAAAGTTGAGGCATAAGTATTACATGAGGTGAGGTGCGCATGAAAAGACGCAAACAAAGCAAAAAGAATACCGCAAAAAAATTGATTGGCAGGTTTGACATCCCGCAGGATATTGTGTTTGATATTCCAAGAATCATGCTTTGTGACAATACGGAAATGCGTATTGAAAATTATAAGACCATTTTAGAATATAAGGATACAGAAATCCAGCTTGCATGCAAGGAAAAGCTGATTCATGTGCAAGGAGAAAAGCTGGACATCACAATCATTACTGACGACGAAATCAGTATCAAGGGAATGATTCAGAGCATTTCCTTTGCATAGGGGGTGAACATACTGATTCCATATTTAGTTGCGTATTTGAAAGGATATCTTGTCATTACCGTTACGGGCAACTTTCCCGAACGCTTTTTAAATGTTTGTTCTGCCAAAAATATTTTGCTTTGGGACATCACCAGCATTTCAAAAAGAGCAATCCGTTGCAAAATTTCTGCCCGTGCGTTTAAAAAATTGCCCCAAATTACATATCACACCGCCGTAAAGGTAGAAATCAATGCAAAGAAAGGGTTTCCTTTTTTGCTAAATAAATATCGCCATCGTCGACTTTTTATAACAGGCATTGCCTTGTTTTTTATTTTTGTTATCGTTGCCAACCAATTTGTCTGGGGAATTGAAATCCGCGGAAACGAGCGGATAAAAGCTGCAGATATTTTAAAGGTGTTAGAGGAGGAAGGCGTGAAACGGGGTGCGTGGAAAAACAAAATTGACCAACGAACCGTCAAAAATCATGCTATGCTAAAGCTCCCCTCTCTTGCATGGCTCTGGGTGGATAAAAAGGGTTCTAAAATCATTGTTGATGTAAGAGAGCGCATCCCTGTACCGGAAATGATAAATCCCGACGAATATTATAACATTGTTGCCGCAAAGGATGGCGTGATTGATGCCATGGTAGTGCGAAACGGCATTCCTGTAACAACGACTGGCGACACGGTATTAAAAGACATGGTATTGGTAACGGGAAAAATCCCCAGCTCTATTAAAAACGAAATTCGTTACGAACAAGCAGATGCACAAATTTTTGCCCGTGTGTGGTATGAAAAAAAAGCATATTTTTCCCGCATTTCCATTATAAAAACGCAAACCGGCAAAGAAAAAAAACAGTTTACCTTAAAAATATTCGGCAAAACGCTTCCCTTGTTTCACCGCGGAAAAACGCCTTTTGCTCGAAGTGAAGAAACGGTAAAAGAGCATGTGCTTTCCTCGTTTGGGCGCGACCTTGGCATTTCTCTCATTTCTCATGAATTCAAGGAAATCACACAAACCGAAGAGCTTCATACAGAAAAAAGCGTTGCAGAAGAAGGCATCAAAAAGTTAAAGCAACAAATTGATGACGAAACCTTACCTGATGCCACATTGATTTCTGTAACTGATGACTATCAGGTTGTTGACGAAACCACCATCTTCGTAACGGTCAAGGCAGAATACAGGGAAGATATTGCAAAAAAAGTGCCGGGAGAAAAAACAACTCCAGAAACAGATGAATCCCCTGATACTGAAAAAAACGAAAACTGAAAACCGCAGTTCATGACTTGCAATTTGCTTATTGCTTTGATATAATGAAAACATCTTAAGGTAAAATAGGTGATTGCATGAATAAATCAGTACTGATTACGGGGGCTTCCCGGGGCATCGGCGCGCAAACAGCACTTTATTTTGCGAAAATGGGCTATGATGTTGGCATTAATTTTAGAGAAAACGAGACGCAAGCAAAACGCATCCAGCAAGAAATTGAAGCAATGGGCAGAAAAGCAATTTTGCTAAAAGCCGATGTGGCAGATGAAACACAAGTTTTAAAAATGGTGGCAGATGCCTCACAGTTTTTTGGAAAAATTGATGTTTTAATCAACAATGCGGGCATTGCAAAGCAGGCACTGTTTACGGATGTAACCCAGGCGGAATGGAACCGTATGTTTTCCGTAAATGTGGGAGGAATGTTTCACACAATTTCAGCCGTTTTGCCACAGATGATACACAGAAAAGAAGGCGCAATTGTAAATGTTTCTTCCATCTGGGGTATTTGCGGTGCATCCTGCGAGGTGCACTACTCTGCATCCAAAGCCGCCATCATCGGTGCCACCAAAGCACTGGCGCAGGAACTTGCCCCATCAAACATCCGTGTGAATTGTGTTGCGCCCGGAGTGGTGGAAACGGATATGAACCAAAATCTATCTTTAGAAGACCTGGAAAATTTAAAAGCAGAAACACCCCTGGGAAAATTAGGAACACCGGAGGATATTGCAAAAGCAATTTATTTTTTGGCAGAAAGCGATTGTTCTTCCTTTATAACCGGTCAGATACTCAGCCCTAACGGCGGATTTTTAATATAAAAAGAAGCGGTCATGACCGCTTCTTTTTTTGCAGTAATTTAATTTTGTCACGCAAAGATGCGGCATCTTCAAACCGCAATTCTGACGCTGCCAGTTTCATCTGCTCCGTCAAAATCTCAATTTGCAGATTGATGTCCATGGTTTTTGTGATTTTCACATCTGCAACAGATTCATCCGGCAACTCACCCATGGCTGAAATCACACCTCTGATATTTTTCTTGATGGACTGCGGTGTAATATTGTTTGCCTCATTATACGCCATCTGTTTCTTCCGTCGCCGGTTTGTTTCCGTAATAGCGCGCTCCATAGAGCCGGTCACACTATCTGCATACATAATGACTCTGCCGTCTGCATTTCTTGCCGCTCTTCCTATCGTCTGAATGAGCGAGGTTTCCGACCGCAAAAATCCCTCTTTGTCCGCATCTAAAATGGCAACCAAAGAAACCTCGGGAATATCAAGTCCCTCGCGGAGCAGGTTGATACCTACCAAAACATCGAACAAACCCTCTCTTAAATCCTTCACGATTTCCATACGCTCCATGGTTTTTACCTCAGAGTGCAGGTATTTCACTTTAATATCCAACTCCCGCAAATAATCGGTTAAATCCTCTGCCATTTTCTTCGTTAAAGTGGTAACTAAAACACGATTACCTTTTTGGGTTTCTGCATTGATTTCCCCCACCAAATCATCCACCTGACTTTTAACAGGCCGCACAATGATTTCCGGGTCTAAAAGCCCGGTGGGCCGAATGATTTGCTCAGAAATCTTACTTGAGCGTTCTCGTTCATACTCTGCCGGTGTGGCACTGACATAAATCACCTGATTAATTTTTTTCTCAAACTCCTCAAAATTGAGAGGTCGATTATCAAACGCCGAAGGCAAACGAAAACCATAATCTACCAAGGACTGCTTTCTGGCTCTGTCTCCGTTGAACATAGCGCGTACCTGCGGAATGGTCACATGAGACTCGTCAATAACAAGCAAAAAATCATCGGGCATATAATCCAGTAGTGTAAAAGGCGCAGAACCAGGCGCACGACCACTAATGTGACGGGAATAGTTTTCTATCCCCTGACAAAAACCGATTTCCTGCATCATTTCAATATCATAGGTTGTTCTCTGCTCGATTCGCTGTGCCTCCAGCAGCATGTCGCGGTCCTTAAAATATCGAATCCGTTCCTGAAGCTCTGCCTCAATGGTAGAAATAGCCCGGTCCATTTTTTCTTTTGTAGTAACATAATGAGAAGCAGGATAGATGGCAACATGATTGCGAACACTCTTTATCTCCCCTGTCACAACATCAATTTCTGTTATTCTATCAATTTCGTCTCCGAAAAATTCAATTCTGATGGCGGTGTCACTGCTTTCTGCAGGAAACACCTCTAAAACATCACCACGAACACGAAACTTTCCTCTGACAAAGTTGATGTCGTTGCGCTCATACTGAATTTCTACCAATTTCTTTAAGATACTGTCTCTGTCCCGCACCATGCCGGGTCTTAAGGAAATAACAAGCTCGTTGTAGTCAATGGGGTCTCCAAGACCATAAATACAAGACACGCTGGCAACAATAATGACATCACGGCGTTCAAAAAGTGCCGCAGTTGCGCTATGGCGCAGTTTGTCAATTTCTTCATTAACTGCAGAATCCTTTTCGATGTAGGTATCAGTATGCGGAATATAGGCCTCCGGCTGATAATAGTCATAATAAGATACAAAAAACTCTACCGCATTTTCCGGAAAAAACGCCTTAAACTCACTGCAAAGCTGTGCTGCCAGTGTTTTGTTATGGGCAAGGACCAGGGTGGGCCTTTGCACCTTTTCAATCACATTGGCAATGGAGAATGTTTTGCCGGAACCGGTAACACCCAAAAGCGTCTGTTCCTTCTCCCCTGATATAACACCCTCTGCCAGTTTTTCGATTGCTTCCGGCTGGTCTCCGGTAGGTTTATAATCGGAATGAATTTTAAATTGCATGGTATCACTCCCAAAAATTTGCGTAATAGATAGTATGCCATAACTCGCAAGGAATTATGGCATATGCATACAAATTATACTGTTCTTTCTTCAATGGGTACATATCCGTTGCCCTTGCCGCAAACGCTCTTATAGGCAGGACGAATGATTTTACCACCATACATCACTTCTTCAATTCTGTGCGCACACCAGCCAGGCATTCTTGCGATGGCAAACATGGGGGTATAAAGCTCCGGCGGGATATTCAGGCACTTATAAACAAAGCCGGAATACAAATCCACATTCGCGCACATATGCTTTGGTCCCTTTTTCACGGCAAAGATTTCAGGGGTTAATTCTTCAATCAAGCTGTAGAGTTTAAATTCCTTCATATTGCCCGTAACCTCTGCCAACTCCTCTGCTTTGCGCTTAAGCTGTACGGCACGGGGGTCTGATTTTGTATAAATCGCATGTCCCATACCATACACAAGGCCAGAATGGTCAAAGGTTTCCTTTGCCAGCACCTTTTCAATGTGCTTTGCAACAGCGTCACGGTCGTTAATATCGGATAAATTTTCCTTAAAATCATCAATCATCGCCATAACCTTGCGGTTGGCACCGCCATGCTTGGGCCCTTTCAGTGAGCCGATTGCAGCGCCAATGGCAGAATAAGTGTCAGTACCTGCTGAGGATACCACACGGGTGGTAAATGCAGAATTGTTACCGCCGCCATGCTCTGCATGTAAAATCATGGCGATATCTAATACCTTTGCCTCCAAATCGGTAAACTTGTTGTCCGGACGAATCATGTAAAGGAAATTTTCTGCCATGGAAAGCTCCGGTTGGGGATTATGAATATAAAGGCTTTTCCCGTCAATATAATGTGCCTTTGCCTGATAAGCATACGCCGCCATGGTAGGCACTCTGGAAAACAACAAAATAGACTGTCTGATAATGTTGTATAAATCTGTAGAATCCGGGTTGTCATCATATGAATACATGGAAAGGACAGAACGCGCCAGTTTGTTCATAACATCCTTACCCGGCGTTTTCATAATCATTTCATCGCGGAAGCCGTAAGGAAGGGGACGCATCGTACCAACCAACTTTTTGAAATCTTCCAGTTCCTTGCTTGTAGGCAGTTTGCCAAACAACAAAAGATAGCAAACCTCTTCATAGCCAAAACGGTTCTCTTCTTCACACGCTTTCACAATTTCTGTCACATCAATGCCGCGATAACTCAACTTGCCGTCGTCAGGGATGCGGTCATCCTCATACATAATATAGCCATGTACCTGTCCAATGTTGGTAAGACCTGCCAAAACACCTGTTCCGTCACTGTTTCTGAGTCCACGCTTTACCTTATAGTTATCGTAGCGCTCCGGCAGAATTTGGGTATGTTCTTCTATCACGCTGCACCATTGTTCCAGTGCATTCTTCAAATATTCCTTGTTTGCGCCTTCCATGTTATCACCTGCTAAATTTCGTTTTCGTTATATTATATCCTAAAATGGTGTTATTGTCAATAGAAAACTAAGCTTACTCCCTGTAGTGAGGATACGGCTTTCTTTTCGTTACAAAATAAGAAATTTGTCCAAAATTGCTTTAAAATGGTTGACACATCTTAAAATTCATATTATTATAATAAAGTAACGATTTTTATGAATACAGATGGTTGTCCTGTGCCCGCGCACGACAAAATCACCAATAAAAATTTCTTGCGGGAAGAAAGGCGATATTTACTTATGAGAATGTCTGAATTGTTTTTAAGCACACTACGCGAAGTGCCTGCAGAGGCAGAAACCGTCAGTCACCAGTTGATGCTCCGCGCCGGAATTATCAGAAAGCTTGCTGCTGGTGTTTATTCTTATCTGCCGCTGGGCTATCGCGTGCTTAGAAAGGTTGAAAATATTGTTCGTCAGGAGATGGACGCAGCCGGCGCACAGGAACTGATTATGTCAGCGCTTCTCCCGGCAGAGTCCTATCAGGCATCAGGCAGATGGGATGTGTTTGGTGCAAATATGTTCCGTTTAAAAGACAGAAACGGGCGTGATTTTTGCTTAGGACCTACCCATGAGGAAATCTTTACCGATACAGTGAAATCCTGCTTGAAATCCTATCGTCAGTTGCCCGTAACACTTTACCAAATCCAGAATAAGTATCGTGACGAAAGCCGTCCGCGTTTTGGTATTATTCGTTCCCGCGAGTTTGTGATGAAGGATGCCTACAGCTTTGACCGCACATGGGAAGGTCTGGATGCTTCCTATAACAAAATGTATGATGCATATTGCAAAATCTTTGACCGTTTAGGTCTTGACTATATTGTAGTAGACGCTGACTCCGGCGCAATGGGTGGCAGCGGTTCTCAGGAATTTATGGTAAAATCCGAGGTGGGCGAAGACACCATCTGCTACTGCCCCGCTTGCCGCTATGCAGCCAATGTGGAAAAAGCAGAATGTATCGTAACGCCCACAGAAAAGGAAGCTGCAAAGGTGCGGGAAAAAATTTATACCCCCAATGCAAAAACCATTGAAGAACTGGTTGCATTTTTAAACACCGACAGCACCAAATTCGTAAAAACCTTGATTTACGCTGCAGGCGACAAAACAGTTGCCGTAATGGTGCGTGGTGACCGGGAAGTCAACGAGGTAAAACTTGCAAATCTCTTAGGCGTAAACGGCGACGATTTGGAACTGGCTGCACCTTCTGTGGTTTGCCAGGTAACCAACGCAAAGGTTGGATTTGCAGGACCGATCGGTCTTGAAATTCCTGTCATTATGGACAAAGAGGTTTCGTTGATGGCAAACTTTATCGTTGGCGCAAACGAAACAGATTATCATTACATCAATGTAAACACAGAAGATTTCCAGGCACAGGTTGCAGACATCCGCACCATTGTTCCCGGTGACCCCTGCCCCAAATGCGGTGCACCCATTGTTACCACCCAGGGTATTGAGGTGGGACACATCTTTAAGCTTGGTACAAAATATACAGATGCGTTAGATTGCACTTATTTAGACGAAAACGGCGTGCCCCAAACCATTATCATGGGTTGCTACGGCATTGGTGTTACCAGAACGATTGCTGCTGCCATCGAGCAGAATGCGGACGAAAACGGCATTGTATGGCCTATGGAAATTGCTCCTTACCAGGCAATCGTTGTGCCGGTAAATGTGAAAGATGAAACGCAGGCTACGCTTGCAGAAAAAATTTACGAAACATTAAAAAGCCGTGGTATTGAAGTATTAATTGACGACCGTGAGGAACGGGCAGGCGTAAAATTCAAAGACGCTGACTTGATTGGTATTCCTGTTCGCATCACTGTGGGCAAAAAAGCAGCGGACGGCATTTGTGAGTATAAGCTCCGCAACGACAGCAATATGGCAGATGTTTCGGCTGACGAAGCAATTGAAAAAGCAATTGCATACATTCAGGAAAAATTGTCATAATAAGGAGTAGTGAAAATGAAAAAAGTAACATGTCTTTTATGTGCTTTGCTTGTTGTGACAAGCGTTGTTTCTGCATGTGGCGGAAAGAAAAATGAAACACAGGCAGAAAGCATAGCTCCCAAAACAACAGCATCGGCACCCGCGCCGGAAAATAGCGATACTCCCGCCTCTTCTGTGCCGGAAGAACATTCGCAGGGATCCAAAAACCCCAGCGTGCCAAACAAACCGGTTGTTTCTGAAAACAAAGAAATCGTCATTGATAGCAATGCCCCTAAAGTGTTTGTTGTCTCTGACATGGCGGATTTGTCCTATCATCTGGAGGGATGTTCTACCCTTTCGGGAAAAGACATAAATGAATTACCCTGGGAGGTTGTAAAAACCATCGGACTATGGCAATGTGCCACCTGCAATCCCCCAAGATATGAGGATTATAAAAACGCACAATAAAGCGAACATAAGAAAGGCAAAGGTGAATGTGTGAAATCGGTTGTCCTGTTCCTTTTCGGAACAATCATTCCTGTTCTGCTATTTTGCTCCTGCATAAAAAATGACAACGATGAAAACAGCACATTGTTTGCATCTGCGCCGGGAGAGGCGTGGACCCAGACAGACACCTCATTGGACCTATGCATTTATCAGATTGACACATTAAATCCCCTTAAGACCTCGGTGAAGCATAACGCCGAGGTCTTATCTATTTTATACGATAGCTTATTTTCTGCTACCACCGATTTTACCGCCGAAATGCAACTTGCGCAGCAATATGACATTGCAACTGACAACAAGGCAATCACTGTAAAAATCCGAAAAGATGTCTATTTTTCAAATAATTCTCCCCTGACAGCAAAGGATGTTGCCGCCTCTTTTAATACCATTGCTACATCCAGTGGATATTTCAAGCAGCAATTGCCAAACCTGATTGGCGCAAAGGCATCAGGCGACCGCGTTACAATTTCTTTTTCTGCCCCAACAGCGTTTCCGGAAATTCTTTTGGATGTTCCCATTTTGCCCAATGGCGGTGCAACAAAAAAGGAAACAGATCACCAATATGCAGATGATCTCTCTCCCGGAAGCGGCATATACACCCTTTCAGATTATTTTTTAAATAAAGAAATTCACCTGCAGGCAAACCAACATCATTTCAGTGGCATCATTCCTGCGATCGAGCGGGTTATCATTCATATTGTAAAGGACCAAAAGACCGCTGTCAGCATGATGGAAAACAGCCGGATTGATATGATAACCGGCAGTGCGGTAAACCTTCAATCCTATACACCTCAAAAAGCGCTGCAGAATGCTCTTTATCCCGGCTGCCGTTTTTTGTTTATCGGCGTAAACCAAACTCCATCTTTGAAAAACACCTCATTGATTCACAATGCAATTTCTGCTGGCATCCACCGCGCCAATTTATTGAAAAAAAGTTATCTAAGTGGGGCAATTACATGTTCTGCCATCCATCCCAACAAAATGAGTAACGAGGCAGATGAACCGCAGAGAAGCGCTGCAAATGGGCTACTTGTAGCAGATGGCTGGATTGACAAAACCCATGATGGAATTTTAGAAAAAAAAGCGAACGGAAAAACATATACGCTTTCTTTTGAACTGCTCGTTCATCGCGAGAACACGACGCACACCTTTTTAGCAGAAACGCTCCAGAAACAACTTGCCGAACTCGGTGTGTATTTAAAAATCCGCACATGTTCCTTTCAGGATTATCAGAAAAAAATTAGGGAAAACAATTTTGATTTTTTTCTGGGAGAAGCAAACCTACTACCGAATTTTGACACGGCGGATATAACAAAAATAGCGGGAACACACAATACAAAAAGCGAAGAAGATACAATAAAACCCTGCATCGGCATATGTTTTTTTAACGAACAACTGCTTTATGACACTAATATCCAAGCAGCAAACATTAAAACGCTAAACCCGTACAAAAGCATTGCACATTGGAGCATGATAAAATAAAATTGTTTTAAAAAACATTGTCATTGACTTTTTTTTGCGGTTGTAGTATAATAATTAATATATGTAATTAAATGGATGAAAGGATAAAAAGGGTATGAAAAAAACAAAGATTTCTCCATTTCTTAGTCTCTTGTTGGTTGCACTGCTTTTGATGGTTCCCTGCTTTGTGCATGCAGAAGAATCTCCTCTCAGCAGCAATATTTCCTGGAATATTGAAGGTTCTGTCCTTTATATAGAAGGTAGCGGCGCTATGGAACTGACCCATGAATTTTTAAACGAAATTCCATGGTATCATAAGCGCGACGAAATTGATACGGTTGTGATAAAGGAAGGCGTTACCACCTTGGGAGCAGACGCTTTTGCAGATTTTACACATTTAAAATCCGTTACCTTCCCATCCACCATGACTACCATCGGCTCCGGCGCTTTTTTGACCTGCAGCCGATTAGAAACACTTGTGTTGCCAAACCGTCTTACACGAATTGAATCCGGCGCGTTTTTAGGATGTGAACAATTAACATCCATTACCATCCCCGGCAGTGTTTACGAAATCAGTCCGGACGCCTTTTACAATTGTTATCATGTAAATATCATCGGCATACCTGGTTCTTATGCTGCAAGCTTTGCAAAGGAAAACAAGCTTTCTTTTTCCGGCACACTTGCACCCCTGTCTGAAATTTTGGTCCGTGTTAACAAAAATATTTTGTTTTTCGACCAACCACCGGTTATTATAAACGACAGAACAATGGTTCCTTTCCGCGGCATTTTCGAAGCGCTGGGCGCAACAGTAGAATGGGAAGCTGCAACAAGAACCGTTCGTGCAACACGGGGTGATACAAAAATTTCCCTGGTAATAGACACAAATATTATTAACAAAAACGGTATCGAAAAACAGATTGATGTGCCCGCTCAGATTGTGGGAAATAGAACAATGGTCCCCATTCGCGCAATTTCAGAGGCGTTAGGCGCAAGCGTTAACTGGGATGCCGTAACAAGAATGGTTTTAATTGAAGATTAATATAAAACAACCACAAATTATAAACAGATAAGGAGACAAAAAAAATGCTGGTTAATTTAAATCAGGTGTTGGTACCTGCAAAAAAGAATAAGTATGCTGTCGGCTTGTTTAACGCTGTCAACATGGAACTTGCAAGAGGTATCATTAACGCTGCAGAAAAAACACAATCCCCCGTTATTATGGGTACTGCCGAAGTGTTGTTCCCGTATGGTCCCTTGGAGGAGGTTTCTTATTACCTCATCCCAATGGCAAAAAAGGCAAATGTGCCTGTTGTTGTTCATTTGGACCATGGTTTAAGAAAAGAAACCTGCTTAAAAGCGCTTGAGCTCGGTTTTTCTTCTATTATGTATGACTGCTCCACAGACCCCTATGAAACCAATGTGGAAAAGGTAAAGGAAATGGCTGAAATTGCACACTCCTACGGTGCAACCATCGAGGGCGAGCTTGGTCATGTTGGCGACAACGAGGGTTCTGCAGAAGGAAGCTCCCACCTGGAAGACCCCAGCAAATTCTTTACAGATCCCAAACTTGCAAAGGATTATGTTGAAAAAACAGGTGTTGACGCTTTGGCGATTGCAGTTGGTAACGCACACGGCGCTTACAAATTACCTCCCAAACTGGATTTTGACCGTATTAAAACCATTGCAAACACAATTGATGTTCCTTTGGTGTTACATGGTGGCTCTGGCTTGACAGATAACGACTTTAAGCGTGCAATTAAAGAAGGCATCAGCAAAGTAAATATCTTTACAGACATCAACATTGCTGCTGTAAAGGCTGAATTCAGCAAGTTTACAGACATGAACAAGGGTATCATCGACTTAATCCCTGCCGCTGTTGAAGCTGTAAAACAGGAAACCATGGCGAAAATGGAGCTTTTCTCCAGCGTTGGCAAAGCACAAAATGCAAATGCGCAAAATCCTGCTGAAATGGATATTGAACGCTTAGTTGCTCTTGTTGCTGCTGAAGTTCGTAAGGAATTAGGTAAATAAACAAATTACATAAAAAAGCAAGCTGTGACAGATGTCACAGCTTGTTTTTATTCACAACATTCAGATCGCACATGTTCAATTTTGCTGACAGAAACCTCATAGGCAGTTTTTGTAACTATTTCTTCCTCTGATATACGCTTTTGATAATTGCGGGATTGCATCCTGCCCCATATTCGAATATTTGTACCTACCGATAAAGTGTTAACAAACTTTGCATTTCTGCCCCAAGCGATGCAGGGAATATAATCCGATTTGTTATAGGCGCGATTTACCGCAACCAAAACATCAGCAATTTCTCTGCCAAACGGTGTCACGCGATATACCACAGGCTTGCAAATATAGCCATTTAGGAAAATTTCATTTTCACATCTTTCACAATCATCTGCTAAGCGTAAATCCTTAGCAAAAAGTGTTAAAATAAGTTTGCTGCCCTCACCGCTGTAATTGTTGTAGGAACGAAACTGTCCAATTGCCTCCACCTTTGTTCCGCAGGCAATGGAAAGTCCGTCTAAAATCCGTTCTGACACAGTTACTACAATGGTATCTTTATTGTCTGACAATCTATCGCACATAACGACAAATCGATAAAACCCCTCTGTATGTACCATATGACTAAACTCCAAGTCGCTGGCAACATAACCCACAATTCTCGCTTCATTATCCTCCGCACAATGTAACATACCGCAATTTCTCCCTTCAAGTATTATCATACGGTATATTATATGGAAAAGGAGAGGATTTAGAACAACTATTTTCTATGATTCATTTGCCATTTTAACCAGCTCATAAAGCTTGTTAAGCGCCTCAATGGGTGTCAGTGTTGTAACATCGATAGCAGAAAGAATTCTTGCTAAGTCATTGTTTTTCAAATCACAAATGCCAATCTGCAAATCTTCCTCGCAGGGAGATGCCACATGCTGTATCTCCTCCACATTGACATTTTTTGTGTCAATCCCCTTTAAAATTTCTTTTGCGCGCAAAATAACCTCTTTGGGAAGTCCCGCTAATGCGCTGACCTCGATGCCGTAGCTTTCGTCTGCCCCGCCTTTTATAATTCTTCTTAAAAAGATAATATCATCGCCCCGTTTTTTGCAGGCAATGCAATAATTTTTCACGCCATCCAGCTTGTTTTCAAGCTCGGTCAGTTCATGATAGTGGGTTGCAAACAGCGTTCTTGCACCAATTTTTTTCTTGTTGGCAATATATTCTGATACCGCCCACGCAATGGAAAGGCCGTCAAAGGTGCTGGTGCCGCGTCCAATCTCGTCTAAAACCAGCAAGCTGCGCTTGGTAGCATGTTTTAGGATTTGTGCCACCTCGGTCATTTCCACCATAAAGGTACTTTGCCCTGCAGACAAATCATCCGATGCACCAACGCGGGTAAAAATTTTGTCACACACACCAATATGACAGCTCTCCGCAGGCACAAAGCTGCCGATTTGCGCCATCAGCACAATTACAGCCACTTGACGCATATAGGTGGATTTTCCCGCCATATTGGGACCTGTTAAAATTACCATGCGATTTTCTTCGCAGTCAAGGGTTGTATCATTTGGCACAAAAAGCGCGTCCTGAAGCATTTTTTCTACAACAGGATGTCTGCCTGCCTGGATTTCAATTTTATCTGTTGTGTCCACACACGGCATGGTGTAGTTATTTTTGACTGCAACTTCTGCCAAAGAGCAAAAGACATCTAAATATGCAACAACAGAAGCAGAGCTTTGTATTCTTGCCGCCGCCAAAGAAACCCTGTCTCGAATATCACAAAACAGTTCATATTCCCGCGCCTTTAAAAATTCGGACGCGCCCAAAACCTTGGTTTCAAGTTCCTTTAATTCCTCTGTTATATAGCGTTCACCATTGGCAAGGGTTTGCTTTCTTATATAGTGGTCCGGAACGCTGTCACGATAGGATTTAGAAACCTCTATAAAATAGCCAAACACGCGGTTATAACCGGTTCTTAAGGTTTTAATACCGGTAAGTTCCTTTTCCCGTTCCTCAATTTTTGCAATTTCCGACTGACCGTTTTTCGCAAGGTTGCGATATTCATCCACTTGTGCGTCGTACCCTGTTTTGATAATACCGCCATCTTTTAAAGAAACGGGCGTATCCTCCTCGGTAATTGCATCTTCAATCAGCTGGGCAATATCATCCAGCGTATCAAGCTTTTCTGCAAGCTGGCAAAAAAGCGGAGCTTTCAGTTCTGACAACAAAAGTGCCACATGGGGAAGATTTTGCAGCGATTGTTTTAAAGAAACCATTTCCTTAGGAGATGCGCTTTTGCATGCAATTTTACCCAGTAGCCGTTCTATGTCATAGATATTTTCTAAAATTTCCATGGCTTGTGCCCGCTTATCATTTGCGTCAAAAAGCTCGGATACTGCATAAAGGCGTTTTGAAATTTGGGCACAATCCACCAGTGGTTTTTCTAAAAACGAGCGAAGCATTCGACCGCCCATTGCAGTTTTTGTTTTATCAAGCACCCAAAGGAGCGAGCCTTTTTTTGCTTGATTGCGCATGGTTTCTGTAATTTCTAAATTGCGTCTGGTGAAGATGTCAATTTCCATATACTCCGTTTCGCGATAGGCACTGACATGCTTTAAATGCCCAATTTGCATTTTTTGTGTTTCTTCAAAATGCATCAAAATCATACCCAGCGCATTAATGGAAAAATGCTCCTCCGCCAAATGCATCTGCGCCAAATCGTTTACATGAAACCACTCAAAAATCAGCCGTTCACAATTGTCGCGGCTGGGTTCTGCATGGGCAAGCTCCACCGATGCATGAAACCGGTTTTTCAGTTCGTCCCGAAGCTTTGTATTAGAAAACACATCCCGGTTTACAACAATTTCAGTTGGATTGTACCGTGCAATCTCATCAATCAGGCGCTGGCGTCCCGTTAAGGTCGTGACAAACACCTCGCCCGTTGTAAGATCCGAAAAACCAGCGCCAAAGGTATTGTTGTCGCCATATATGGTACAAAGAAAATTATTTTTCTTTTCGTCCAGCATTTTAGAGTTCATAACTGTACCGGGCGTCACAACGCGAATAACATCCCGTTTGACAATACCTTTAGCAGTTGCAGGGTCCTCTAACTGCTCACAAATTGCCACCTTATAGCCCTTGCTAATCAGCTTGTCAATATAACCGTCTGCCGCATGATAAGGCACGCCACACATGGGGTTTTTCTCCCCGTCTTCTCCTTTTGAGCGGCTGGTTAATGCAATTTCAAGCTCCCTTGAGGCAACGATGGCATCTTCTAAAAACATTTCGTAAAAATCACCCATACGAAAGAACAAAATGCAATCAGGATATTTTTCTTTAACCTCCAGATATTGACGCATCATCGGTGTCATATCAAAAACTCCTCTTTTTCAAAAATTAGTGGCAACCACCACACGAGCCACAATTTCCTGTGCAGCCACCCTCTTGCGCCAATTCCTGCTCCTCGCCTTGAATACAAAACGAAATAATAGCATTTACACGCTTGATAATATCATTAAAATTAGATTTTGCTTCCAGATACTCTTTAACCGTTTTGTTTGCCATCAGCTTGTCCATGCTGTTTTTCATTTCTGTTTGAAACAGTGCTAAGCTCTCCGGTGTCATACCTGTTTCCTTTGCCTTAACAGTCATTTTTGCCCGGGTGTCCTCATATTCCTGCATCACAGCTTGCGCTGTTTTGTCTTCATAATAAATCTTTTCCATCTCACGAAAAAATTTAATTTCCTCTGAATCTGCAATTGCCTGTCCTAATTCCTGCGCCAATTTAATAATTTCTTCCATAATCTTTTCCTCTCTATTCTTCGTTTTCTAAAAGTTCTCCCAATAGTGACCATGTGCTGACCTTTGTAATCCTGACAGAAACAAAATCACCCGGATGGAGCGTTTCATCTTTCGGAAAGTTCACGATTTTTCCGCCACTTGTTCTGCCCGAAAGCATTAAGTCATTGGACTTGCTGGTCCCCTCTACCATAATTTCAACAATTTTACCGTCATAGGTTTCGTTAATTTCTCTGGAAATCTGATTTTGCACTTCCAGCAACATATCAAAATGCTGATGTTTTTTCTCCTCCGGAACCTGCTGCTCCATGGTTGCTGCAGGCGTCCCTTCCCGTTTGGAATAGATAAACGAAAATACTCCGTCAAATCGCACCTGCTTTAAAACTGCAATGGTTTCCTCAAAATCTTCTCTGGTTTCTCCCGGAAAGCCCACAATCACATCCGTTGTAAAGCACGCATTTGGCATAACTGCGCGTATTTTTTCCACCAACTGAATATAGCCTTCCTTGGTATATTTTCGATTCATTTTTTCTAGAATTTGATTACTTCCTGCCTGAAAAGGCAAATGAATCTGGCTGCAAAGCTTTGAAACCTTAGGGAGCGTTTCAATCAGCTTATCCGTCATATCCTTCGGATGAGAGGTCATAAACCGAATTCTGCGAATGCCCGAAACCTTATCCGCCAACAAGAGCAAGTCCGCAAAATCAATATCACGGTCTAAGTCCTTTCCGTAAGAATTTACATTTTGCCCCAAAAGCGTAATTTCTTTAACGCCGCTATCTGCAAGCATCCGGATTTCTTCTATAATTTTTTCCGGCTCACGACTGCGTTCCCTGCCCCTGACATAAGGAACGATGCAGTAAGAGCAAAAATTGTTGCAGCCGTACATCACAGACACCCAGGCACTTACCTTGCTATCACGAACAATCGGCATGTCTTCTGCGATTCTTCCATCACTGTCAAAATGACAAATCATCCGTTCCTGCCTGCAAACAGCCCCATATAAAATTTCGGGAAATTGATAAAGCGCATGGGTACCAAACACAACCGACACATGCTTGTACTTTGACTTTATTTTTTTGACCATATGCTCCTGCTGCATCATGCAACCGCAAATGCCTATAATCAAATCCTCCCGTTTTGCTTTCAGATGCTTTAATGCGCCAACATTGCCTAAAACGCGCAGTTCTGCGCCCTCACGCACGGCACAAGTATTAAAAAGAATGAAATTTGCCTCCTGGCTATTCTCTGTAAATGAGAATCCCATTTCGGCAAGCATTCCCTTAATACGCTCGGAATCGTTTTCGTTTTGCTGGCAACCATAGGTTTCCACCAACGCTTTAGGAACAATACCTTTTGCTTCATAAAACTCCCGCACTCTTTGGGAAAATTCCTTTTGTTGCTGCATTTCTTCTT
>JAZPYM010000006.1:0-14607 GCA_045544215.1 Congzhengia sp. | reverse complement strand
TCATATTCTGCAGGCACAGGCGCTTTGATATACTCCGGATTTTGTGCGCCGCTTTGTTCGCGTGAAAAATAGGGACCTTCCAAATGCGTGCCTAAAAGACAGCAATCACTTAAATTTTTTGTCATAACCTGTTTTAAATCTTTTAAAAATTCAAGCAATACCTGGGTTGAGCAAGCCAGCGTTGTTGGAAGCATTGCAGTTGTTCCGTGGGACAAATGCATGTTTGCAGCGCCAACAATTGGTTCTGTGCCGCCGTCCATAAAATCATATCCACCGCCACCGTGGGAGTGAATATCGATAAAGCCGGGCGACACAAAATTTCCTTTTGCGTCAATTTCTGCATCATAGGGTAGGTCATTCGGGGTGATTGCGGTGATTTTCCTGTCTTCATAATACAGATACACATCCCGGGTTATGCCGGATGGCAACAGAAATTTTCCGTTTTTAATTCTGGTTGTCATATGGATTCCTTCTTTCGATTACAAAGTGTCTCCAGCAGAATTTTCGTCAACGAACAGGTAATAATCGCCATGTTCCTTTAAAAGTGTTGCAGGAACCATATTTGTTAATTCATTTTCCATCATTAGCTTAATTGCATTTGCCTTTACAGCGTGGGGAACAGCGGAAATGATGGTTTTGCTCTGCATAATGCGGTAGGTTGTCATTGAAATTGCCTGCGCAGGAACATCGTTTACTGTTGCAAACCAGCCCTCACCAACCTGCTGCTTTCTGCATTTTTCATCTAAATTAACAATAATGTAGGATTCTCTTGTGTCAAAATCAGCCGGAGGATCGTTAAATGCGATGTGCGCATTTTCGCCGATACCGATTAAAGCAACATCAATGGGAGCTTTCTGTATTTCTGCTGTTAAGTATGCAATTGCTTCTTCAGGATGGTCGCCGTCAACCAAATGTGCAGCCTTTGGATGCACAATGTTGATGAAGCGTTCCTTTAAGTATTTGCGGAAACTTGCAGGATGTTCTTCAGACAAATGCACATACTCGTCTAAATGGAACATTTCAACCTTGGACCAATCAACATCTTCTTTTACCAGCGCTTCCAATGATTCAAACTGGGAAGCACCTGTGGATAAAATAATTCTTGCCGAGCCGTTTTCTGCAATTGCTGCGCGCAATTTTTCAGCAGTTAGTTTTGCTGCTGCCTGACCCAATTCAACCGGGGTTTTACTTTTTACAATTTGCATAAAAATTTCCTCCTAATAAAATATTTCAACCATATTTTATAGCAAGAAAAATATATTTTCTACAAAAAAATTAACCTTTTTTAAAAATTATATTCTTTTTTTGACATTTCTGTGTTATAATAAATATAAATGAAAGGGAGGATAGCAAGATGTTTTCTGGTGCAGCAATGGATAATCGGCTGATTATGGAGATACACACGGGGGATAGCTTATCGGTGGAGCGTCACCTGCATCCTTGGTATGAATTTTATTATTTATATAGCGGTGACCTTGCCTATTTTGTTGATGGAAAAATTTTTACCATTACAAAAGGGGATTTAATTGTGATTCCGCCAAATACCATGCATAAGTCTATTGCTCATGAACACACAAAACGGACACGATTGCTGATTTCTCTGCACAATGGTTTTTTAGATGGATTTGACAAGCGTACAACGCTTTTACCATTGCCCTCTGCAGGCGTTTTTCATTTGGGAAAAAAAACGCGGCTGCAGGAATTGATTGAGCTGCTTTTTTCAGAGTATCAAGAGGGCAAAAACCCTTTGATGATAAAAGCAATGCTTTTTGAATTTCTCATTTTGCTTTCCAGGGAGGAAAGCGTAGAGGGAGTAGCGGAGGAGCGTGTGCCTTTTTCCGCTTCTGTTGGAGAAATTTTGCATTTTATCTCCGATGAATATGCCACAGACATTACACTATCTTCTGTAGCAGAAAGATTTTATATGCACCCATCTTATTTAAGTCGTATTTTTAAAAAAAACACCGGTTTTCATTTTTCAGAATATATCAGCAAATACAGAGTGCAAAAGGCGGTAGAGCTTTTTGCCGAAACAGATAAAAATGTGACAGAGGTTGCCATGGCAACGGGGTTTAATTCCTCTAATCACTTTTGCAAAACCTTTAAAAAGATTATGGGTTGCTCACCACTTTCTTATAAAAAGCAGATTTTAAAAAATATGTAAACCCATGTTTATATACGGCGAAACGCGTTGCGATATTCACTGGGCGATACGGCACAATTTTTCTTGAAAAAGCGGGAAAAGTAAGAGGTATCCAGCATGCCCACGCTTTTGGCTACCTGGTCAATGGGCATGTCGGTTGATGCAAGAAGTCGCATGGCTTTATAAAGCCGCAGACGACCCAGATAAGCAAGGGGCGGAATGCCAAAGGTGGCACGAAAACGCCGGATGAAATAGTTGGGCTGCATGCATATCAGCTGTGCAAGCTGCTCTAATGTAATCTGAGAATCCAAATGCGTCTGCATATAGCTTATAATCGGCACGAACAAATCCTTATCCTTTCCGAATTGCGTTTGTCTTGCATCTGCATAAAGCTTAATAATCTGTACCAAATTGGCGCAACGGCCAATGTCATATACGGGATTTTTATACATTTCTTTTCGGTTGGAGTCCTCAAATAATCGGCTCATTCTGTCCCGGTCAGGAATATCCACAACAAACTCTCCGTCACACAAACCCAGAGCGTCCATCACATTTTGTGTGCCGGATGTAACGGAAAAAGAAATTTCATACATTGTAAACTGCTTTGATGCATGGGTATAGATACGATTTTTTCCCTTTGGGAGATAGGCAAGCTGCCCCGGACGGACGAGAAAAGTCTCTTCGTCAATCATAAGAAAGCATTCCCCCTCAAGCACCCAAAAAAACGCATCTTCAATGCCAATATGACCGATGCTGTCGCCTTTCCATATAATTGGGGGAACATAGAAATGTGTATCAAATAAACGAACATTTAAGTTACATGCATCAAATGTTGCAGGCGTCATACAGAACCGGACCTCCTTGTGTAAAATCGTACAAACAAATTGCAATATTATCCTTTTTTTACAAAAAACGCCTTAAATAACGGAAATTTAAAATATAAAAAAGTATAATTTAGTCCTAAAAAACATAATTTTCTTTCTTTACACGACCATCATAGCATAGTATAATACAATTGTCAACTAAATTTTGAAAGGAAGAAAAGCTATGAAAAAATATGTTCAGGTTGGTTGTGGATATCGTGGTGTATATTCTTTTACGCTTCCCATGGTTGAAAATTATGGGGATTGTGCAAAACTTTGTGCTGTTTATGACATTAATAAAAAGCGTGCAGAGCTTGCGAAGGAATATACAAAACAGGACATTTTGGTGTATGAGGATTTCGATAAAATGTTAGCCGAGGTAAAACCGGATATTGTTCTTGTTACCTGCAATGATAGTGTTCACGATACATACATCATTAAGGCGTTGGAGGCAGGCTGCGATGTAATCTCCGAAAAGCCGCTAACAACCACGCCTGAAAAAGCAAATGCCATTCGTGAAGCAGAGGAAAAAAGTGGTAAAAAGGTTACGGTTACATTTAATTTGCGTTTTCATCCCTTCTTTATCAGATTGAAAGAAATGATTTCCTCCGGCATCATTGGGGATGTTTTAAGTGTGCATTTTGAATGGCTTTTGGATACCAGTCATGGTGCGGATTATTTCCGCAGATGGCACAGAAGAAGAGAATTTTCCGGCTCTTTGTTGGTGCACAAATCTACACATCATTTCGATATTGTCAATTGGCTATTAGAAGAAGACCCGGTGAGTGTCAATGCGTTTGGTACAAGGCGTTTTTATGGTCCCACAAGAGAAAAACGCAGCGAGCGTTGCCTGACTTGTCCCTACAAAAGAGAATGTAAATTCTATTTGGATTTAGAGGCAAACGAAGCGTTAAAGCGTATGTATCTTGACTGTGAGGATGCAGATGGATATTTCCGCGACAGATGTGTATTTGCAGATGAGATTAACATTGAAGACAGTATTGCTGTTAATGTAAAATATAGCGGCGGTGCGGTTATGAGTTACTCCTTAACCGCGCACTCTCCTTATGAAGGCGTGCGGATGATGCTGAATGGTACGGAAGGAAGATTGGAAGCATATCACTATGCAGAAAATCAGGTAGGTTTCTGTGAAGAAGCAGTAGAATATGCAACGCTGTATAATCGTTATGGTGAGAAAATCGATTATCATTTCCCCAAGGGCAAGGAAGAAGGCCATGGGGGCGCAGATGATAACATGAGAGACAAACTGTTTTATGGTATTGGGGATGACCCACTTGGACAGATGGCAGATTTGCATGCAGGTCTTATGTCCATTGGTATCGGTATGGCAGCAACATGCTCCATGGATGAAGGAAGACAAATTTCGATTCAGGAATTGTACGAACAAAAATAGGTTTTATCATAAAAAGACTGTGACAGTTGTCACAGTCTTTTTTTAATTTGAAAAATGTTCTTTTTTATATTTTAATGGGGTGGTACCAAATGTTTTTTTAAACAGGGCGATAAAATGGGAAAAGTCGCTAAAGCCGCTTTCAAAGCAGGCATCGGTTACAGAAGTGCCCTGGCGAAGCAATCTGCAAGCGCAGGAAAGCTTTTTGTTCAGCAGATATTTTTTTGGAGAAATGGCAACATATGTTTTAAAATGCCGCTCCAGTGTTGCCATGCTGATGTGAAATTCTTTGGCAACCTCATGAATATTTTTTATAGAAGCATAATTTTGATCAATATAGGTTAGCATCTGGTTAATGCTTTTTGGAATGGTGTTGTTGATGTTTGAAATTTTGTTGCCAACAATTCCGGATTCAATATGGGAAATCATTTCAAAAAATATGGACATGGTTTCAAGCTTTTTATCGGGATTAATTGTGCAAAGTGTTTCACACAGCTTTAAAAATCTGTTCTTTTCATTTTCCGGCAAACGAATCAGATTGTTTGTTCCCCGGGTTCTGTTAAAAAAAGCGTTAAACAATTCCGGATTTTCCTTGGAGGAAAACAAAATCCAGTAATGAAAATGGTCACTGTCATCATGGAAGATACAGTGGTGGTATTCATATGGTCTTGTTATAATAATATCCCCCGGCTGAATGGAATATATATTTTTTTCAACGATAAAGGAGACATTTCCGGAAAGATTCACATATATTTCACAAAAATCGTGGATGTGGGGAATACTCCCTTGTTCGATCCCCTCTGCAATATCATTTTCTTTCATGATGTCAATTGAAAAAGCGTTGATTGTATTTAATTGCAGTTTGTTATGCACTTTTTGTCATCCTTTCAAACAAACCTTTGTGACGATTTTATCATATTTTTTGCTTAAATGTCAATAGAAAATTGATAAATTCAGTGATAAACTAAATATGATAGGAAAATATCAAAATTTATAAAATATAAAGGAGATATGTTATGAAAGATATCATTTTTGATCCACCAACCAAATTTGATTTTAAGTGCCCGGATTATGTTCCTTTTAAGGACCGTGAGCTGTGCGAACGCCTGCGCAAGATTAGCGGCAAGGATTTGGAAAAGCATCCCAACCCTGATTTTAATATCAAGGTCATGATGAATCCCCATCCTGTTTTAATTGCTACGCTTTTCTCACGCATTAAGGCAGCATCTGAAGCAGGACAGAAATATACCATGATTTTGGGAAATCCTGGGCCTGATACCTACATTCCCTTGCCACAGCTTATCAACTATTTCCAGGTTGATTGCAGCAAGCTGAACATCTTTGCCATGGATGAATGGGCAGACGATCAGGGCAACATTGCACCCGAAACATATGAAGCTGGTTTTGCACATTCCATGCTGAAATATTTTGTGTACCAGATTGATGAAAAGCTTCGTATGCCTTTGGAAAATGTTTACTATCCTACCAATAAAAACATTGACCACTATTCCAAACTCATTACAGAGGTTGGTGAAGGTGGCGCAGATATCTGCTCTTCTTCTCCCGGTTGGACAGGTCATATGGCATTCATCGACCCTGTTGATGAATTTATGACAGACAACATTGATGAGTGGTTAAATATGGAAGCGCGTCTTGTTAAGCTTCATCCGTTAACAGTTGCACAGAACTCTCTCCATGGTGTATTCGGTCAATCCGGTTACATTCAGAGCGTGCCTCCTATGGCTGCAACAATTGGTCCTGTGGATGTTAAAAATGCAAGAGAGCGTATTGAGGTTCATGCACTTATGACAAACGGAACATTCTCTTCTTGGCAGAGAATGACATCCAGACTGGTGCTTCATGGACCTGTTACACCGGCAATCCCAAGCTCTATGCTTCAGACAATGAAGACACAGGTTTATGTAAGTGATGAACTTGCAGCGCCATTTGAATGCTGGGAAAAAGTTGGATATTAATCCATATAGCGAAAATAAAAAAAGCTGCAGCGCTTTTGCGCTGCAGCTTTTAATTTTTCAATTTATCTGTTTGGATATTCCGTTTCAACAAATTCGCGAATTCTTGGGATGGCACGCTTAACCTTTTCGGTCTCAATGCAATAAGCCATACGGAAGTATCCGGGGCAACCAAAGGAATCTGCCGGAACAAAAATTAAATCATATTTTAGCGCCTTTTCGCAGAATATTTTGGCGTCTTCCTCTAAAGCTTTTGGGAAAATGTAAAAAGTACCGCCGGGGCGGACCACTGTAAAGCCAAGGTCAATTAAGGTGTCATACAAAAGGTTCATATTGGTTTCGTAAACAGATAAGTCTGCTGTTAAGTCACATGTTTCTGCAACTGCCAACTGTATTAAGGATGCAGGGCAGTTGTGACCGGTCCCACGGGAAATCTGTCCACACATAACCACCATTTCTTTTGCTTTGGGGCATTTTGGATTAATGGCAACATATCCAATACGCTCTCCCGGTAATGATAGAGATTTTGAATAGGAATAGCAGCTTAAGGTGTAGTCATAATACTTTGATACATACACAATTTCTTTTCCGTCAAAGGTGATTTCCCGGTATGGCTCGTCGGAAATAATATAAATTTCATGGCCATATTCTTTGGATTTTTCTGTCAAAATCTTTGCCAGCTTTTGTATGGTTTCTTCAGAATATGCAACGCCGGAGGGGTTGTTGGGGGTGTTAATTAAAACCGCCATCACTTTATCGGTCAGCATTGCTTCAAATGCCTCGAAATTAATTTGAAAATCCACAGTATTCGGCGGAACAACCTTTAAAACTGCGCCGGAAAGATTGACATAGGGGTTATATTCCGGAAAAAATGGCGCAAAAGTTAATACTTCGTCTCCTGCTTCTGTGATACAGCGCAGCGCGTGTGCAATGGCGCCTGCTGCACCGGAGGTCATGAAAATGTGGTCCTTTGTGTAGTTCATGCCAAAACGCCTGTTTAAAGAAGCGGCAATTTTCTCCCGAACGGCAGGAATGCCAAGACTTTGGCTGTACCCGTGCAAATTTAGAGGATTTTCATTTTGGATGAGTCGAATAAGGGTGTCATTTACTTCCTTTGGTGTGGGAACAGACGGGTTTCCCAAACTAAAATCAAACACATTTTCATAGCCGATTTGGGCACCTCTTGCAGTGGCAAATTCAGAAAGCTGGCGAATAACGGATTTTGCGCCCAGCATATCATAATAGGTTTTTGCAATCATTGATTTATGTCCTCCTAAAAGTGTGTTATTGGTTTATCATATTGAAAAAGTCGTCTAACGAAATGACAGGAATCCCAAGTGCTTGTGCTTTGGTCAGCTTGCTTCCTGCGTTTTCTCCCGCAATGACAAAATCAGTCTTTGCAGAGACGCTTCCTGCGGCGTTTCCGCCGTTTTTTTCAATCATTTCTACAAGTTCATCGCGAGAAAAATCATCAAATTTTCCCGTGATAACAAGTTTTTTTCCAACCAGTGCGCCATCTATTTGTGTGGCGGTGGTCAGTGCATGTTGGTTGACACCTGCGTTTTTAAGCGCAGCAATCAGCGCTCGGTTTTCTGGTTTTTTAAAATAATCAACGATATTTTGTGCCGTTTTTTCACCAATATCGGTAATGGCGGTGAGTTCCGAAACGGTGGCATCCATAACCTTATCCATAGACTGCAAATGTGCAGCAATAGTTTTAGAGGATTTTAACCCGTTTAGCTGAATGCCTAATGCAAACAAAAGACGATACAAATCGTTTTCTTTGCTTTTTGCAATGGCTTCTATCAGATTTTCTGCACTTTTTTCGCCCATTTTTTCAAGGTCTTGAATGTCTTCCTTTTTTAGCGTATAAAGGTCAGCCACAGAGTGGATCAACCCTTCGTCCAGCAATTTTTCCAAAATAGCAGGACCTAAACCGTCAATATCCATCGCATCTCTTGAAACAAAATGGATAAAGCCCCGCAAAAGCTGGGCAGGACAACTGTCACCGGTGCATCTGTGGGCGGCTTCTCCCAAAACGCGCACAACGGGCGCACCACATTCGGGGCATACCGACGGCATTTCAAAAGGCATTTCCTCTCCTGTTCTGTCCTTTTTCTCTATGCCAACAATTTCGGGAATAATATCGCCGGCTTTCCGCACATAAACATTGTCACCAATCATAATTTCGCGCTCTTGAATAAAGTCTAAGTTATGCAGCGTTGTGCGGCTAACCAGACTGCCTGCAACGCGAACAGGCACAAGCACAGCGTTTGGTGTTAACTTTCCTGTTCTTCCTACCTGCACTACAATATCCAATAGCTTTGTTTTTTTTGTTTCAGCAGGGAATTTAAATGCAACCGCCCACCTGGGACATTTACTGGTGGAACCAAGGATTTGGCGGTCGTTTAAATCATTTACCTTAATAACAGCACCATCAATTTCAAAGGGCAGGGTCTCCCGCAAAGCGCCAATTTTTTCAACCTTTTCAAAGGCTTCCTCAATGTTTGAAGAAACAGTGTCCTGAAAAACGGTTTTAAAGCCCAGTTCTTTTAGCCGCATTAACCCTTGATGGTGGGTTGTAACGGATAGCCCTTCTGCTTGCTGAATGTTAAACACAAAAATATCCAAGCCGCGCGCTCTTGCAATGGAAGAATCCAGTTGCCGCAATGAGCCGGCGGCAGCGTTTCTTGGATTTGCAAACAGGGGTTCATCGTTTTTCTTCCGCGTTTCATTTAATGCTTCAAAGGTAGCCTTAGGCATAAATACTTCGCCTCGCACCTCAAGGTAAGGAATGGGCTCGGCAAGGCGCAGAGGAATGGACGAAATGGTTTTTAAGTTTTCTGTCACATCTTCGCCCACAAAGCCGTCACCACGGGTGGAACCCCGTACGAATAATCCGTTTTCATACTCAAGTGATACGGAAAGACCGTCAATTTTATATTCTGTCACATATTCAATTCCATTGGGAATGGCTTCCTGCACACGCCTGTCAAACTCCAAAATCTCCTCTTTGGAAAAAGCGTCGTTTAAGCTTTGCATCGGAACCGTATGTTGCACACTTTCAAATCCGTCTGACACTGTTCCGATAACACGCAGTGTAGGGGAGGCGGGGTCTTTCCATTGGGGATATTGTTCCTCCAATGATTTTAATTCCCGCAACAGCATGTCATATTCGTAATCGGAAATTTCAGGATTGTCCTCAACATAATATTTATGGGAGTGGTATGTCAAAAGCTTGGTCAATTCCATCATTCTTTTGTTTGCAGCTTCCATTTTTTTATGCTCCTTTCCATCAACATATATTATTATATCCTAATGACAGGGAAAAAGCAAGGTGCAGAAAAAAATGTTGCATATTCAGCAGGAATGTGATAAAATAGCAAGGTGATATGAAAAAATTGTAAAAAGGAGTTAAAAATAATGGATATTTTTGCATTTGTGCTTTACTTTATAGCGATGATTGCTATAGGGATTTTTTTCTTTGTTAAGTCAAAGAACGCTTCCGAAAAGGACTATTTCCTCGGAGGAAGGGCAATGGGGCCTTGGGTTACGGCTATGAGTGCTCAGGCATCTGATATGAGCGCGTGGTTACTTATGGGACTTCCCGGAAGTATACTTGCTTTTGGTCTCGGTCAGGCGTGGATTGGTATCGGTCTTGCAATCGGTACTGCGGCGAACTGGATTCTGGTTGCAAAGCGTCTTCGGAAGTTTTCCAAGGCTGCAGGAGATGCTATAACGCTTCCACAGTATCTTTCTAATCGATTTGCAACGACGAATCCTGCGCTTAAGATTGTCTGCGCTATCATTTTTCTTATAAGCTTTACCTTGTATGTTGCATCCGGTTTTGCTGCGGGTGCCTCGGTCTTTACAGAACTTTTTGAGAATCTTGATCCCACAGTTGCGCTTATTATTTTTGCAGCAATTATCCTTGCTTATACTTTTTTGGGTGGATTCAGAGCCGTGTGCTGGACAGACTTTTTCCAGGGAATACTTATGTTTGTGGCTTTGCTTACGGTGCCGATTGCAATTCTTCTCACAAAAAATCTGGATACATCACTTCTCCTTCAGGAATTTAGTTATGTAGAAAAGGGAGAAATTGTATATTGTACCTTCAACACCAATCTTTTTAGCGCCAGCTGGCAGGAAATCGTGTCTGGTCTTGCGTGGGGACTTGGATATTTCGGCATGCCGCACATTCTTGTTAGATTTATGTCGATTGAAAAGCCTTCCATGGTTAAAAAGAGTGCTATTGTTGCGATAGTTTGGGTTGTGATAACTCTTGTTGCGGCAATTGTGATTGCTTATCTTGGAAGAATGGTTGTGGGTCCGGAGCTTCTTCCGGAAGGTCTTCAGAAACTTGTGTTTGTGAGACTGGCGCGTAACTTGTTCCCGGGTTTTATAGCGGGAATTTTGCTGGCGGCAATTATTGCGGCATCTATGTCAACGGCTGACTCACAGCTTTTGGTAGCATCTTCATCCTTTACAAGCGATATTTACAAACCACTTATTAGAAAACAGGCATCAAACAAAGAACTTCTTTGGGTGGGTCGTGTAGTAGTTGTTATTGTTTCGGTTATTGCATTCTTTATTGCGAACAGTAACGGAACGGGCGCACAGGCGATTATGACTATGGTTGACAATGCTTGGGGCCTTTTCGGTGCTGCATTTGGGCCGGTTGTTGTTTTAACACTTTTCTGGAAAAGAACCACCTTCAGCGGTGCACTTGCCGGTATTATCTCAGGTGCAGTTGTTGATATTGTATGGCTTTTCAAACTTACAGGCATAACAGGTGTTTATGAAATTCTTCCGGCGTTTATTATCGGGTTTGTCGTAACAATTATCGTTTCTCTTTGCAGCAAAAAGCCCTCAAGAGAAGTTGAGGAAATCTTTGAAAGAGCAATAGACAGCAGTATTGACGATTAAAAATTTAAAAAGGCAATCCTTATGCAGGATTGCCTTTTTGCTTGGTTGGAATATATATTTATACAGTGATAAAAGAGGTGTTTTTTATGAAAATGTGTGTTCTAAGGGATGGTCCTTGCACCAACTGTGGTGAATGTGACCTTTGTGACATGGATAAAGCAAAAAAATGTGACAATTGCGGCAAATGTATCGAGACAGACGCAGAATCCCGCGCGATTCAGATTGAGGATGTTTTATTGAATCTGTAGGCGCGCCTTTTAAACCTTGTTGTATTTTCCGGGGGATACCCCCACTGTTTTTTTGAATACGCGAATAAAGTTGGCATAGTCGGAAAATCCGCAGGAAACAGCTGTTTCTGCAACACTTTTCCCCTGTGCCAACATTTTTTTTGCCTGTGATATGCGCTTGGACATAATGTATTTGGCAGCAGTCGTACCCAATTGCTTTTTAAACAATTTGCAAAGCTGATTAACAGAAATATAAGAATGTTTTGCCAGCTTCTCCAGGGTGAGTTCTGTTGCGTAGTTTTCTTCAATATATTGTAGTGCTGTATGGATGGTGTCATCCACAATGGTGGAGGATACCCCCTTTTTTGTTTGTTTTAAAAAAAGCTGATTGACAAAGGCAAGCATCATGTTGACAGCGGCATTTTTTAAAACATCGTCCCCAAATGTGCTTTTGGTACGGAAAAAAATGAACAGTTGTTCCATCTGGGCGATTTCCTGATCACTTAAGGAAATTTTGTTTGAAATGCTATCGCCCCGCATATAAAAACATTGCGATAAATCTGTTTTCTCAGTGGAGTTGAGAGAAAGATATTCCGGATGAATTTCCAGCGCAAAATGTGCAAATGACGCATCCGGTCCGGGAATGATTTTGTGGGGCTCAAATTGGTTGATAACAAACAAATCTCCGTTGCTTGCATGATAAATTTTCCCGTCAATTAAAAAAGTGTTGCCGCCGGAAAGACAAAGCAGCACTTCGCAACAGTTGTGCATATGGATATTCAGGTCGTGTTCTTGTGCTTCGCAATAATAAACGCCAAAGGTGCGTGTGGAAATCGCATTTTCAATGGCGTCGTTATGTTTGCTGGATAAAAAAGGCATGTGCTTCCTCCTTTTTTTGTGATGTAACCATTCTACCATACTTGTGTGAAAATTGCAATAAAAAATATAAAATCAAACCAAAAATGAAGATTTATAAGGTGCTATCATAACTTGTCGTTGATGCATTTTTGCATGTGTTTTATGAGATTTTCTTTGCTCATTTCATGGACATTGCGAATGACATGAATATCCATGGCAGCAGCACGACGCAAAAATGAGCGGCGGACATTGGCTTGTGTCATTACTAAGATTTTCTTTGCATATGTTCCGCCAAAGTGTTTCGCAACGGTGCTTAGCTTATATAACTCGTCAGAATCGACGCCTCCGTTTTTGCAGGATATAAACACAGGCACCATGCCCGTGGTTGCCAGTACATCAATTTCATTTTTTATGTCATCCTTGGGATTTTGGTCATATTCCCAGTCAATTACTGCCCCGCTGATTGCATCACCTACAAGGGGAGTGCGGTCCGGTTTTTTTGCTGACAACACACAATGAAGCGTATAAAGCTCCAGCAAAGTTCCGGATTTTGATAGTGCGTTGCGAACAAACGCATTTTTAAAGAAATATACCGGTTGATTACCCGTGTATCCTTGCCTTATCATACCTTTTGCAATTAACTGCTTTAGAATTTGACCGGTACATGTAACCTTATATGATGATTTATTTTGATTTGTGAAAAAGCCCTTGGGAGCAGAAAAACATAGAGATTCTTTGCTTGCTTGTAGCGGCGAAAACCAGGAAGAAATGGTGTCAACTGCCACATTCCAGTTTGTGCAGTTTTTACGGAGAATGTACCACAAACCAATGAGGTCGCGGTAGAATTCTCCTTCTAACAGTGATGGAATTTCCGCCTTATTTGGAAATGCGGAAGAAATCCGTCCGCCGAAAAGCGCGATGGCTTCTTCCACGGTTAGTGTGCTGCATTTTGTTTCTGTCTTATCTGCCTGCCCACTTTCAATTGTTTTGATTTTAAATTGCTCCGGAAAAACGGTGTGAAGCGGCACATTTCGTTTTGCGCTCACAGCGCCCATGGCAACCAAAATAATTGGGTCGCCACCGGTTAAATCGAATACACAATCGGGGTAGGTATCAATTAATTGATTTAAAACGGACACTACAGAAGCATAGTTTTTGGTATCTGCATTCACAATTTCCACTTCTGTTTTTATATTCTTTTTTTCAAATATCCAAAGCATATTTTTTCGAAAGGAAGACATTTCCTCTGTACTATTGCCGCATAAAATTACGCGAGCAGGGGAAAGCATCAGGCTTCCCGCGATGTTTTCTAAATATTCTTTGTCGAAAAATTCAATAATTGTCAAAATACATCCCTGCCTCTATGGTGGTTTGGTATTTTCATTTTATCATATATACGACTGCGTGTCAAAAAAATGCATATTGTTTGAATTTTCTTTGAAATTTTCTAAAAAATATGATATAATTGATGCATACAGAATTTTACTTTGTAAAGTTCTTAAGAGCTATTGCTCTTTTGGGCTCTTTCGAGCACTTATCATAGGAGGGGATTTCCTTGACAAAAAAAGAAGAATTTTTTAAACTTTATCAGGAAAACATTACCCGTGAGGGGGCAGATAAGCTGCTGGAGTATTTAGATTCTTCCCAAAGCGATTTTTTTACTGCGCCTGCAAGTACGCGCTTTCATGGAGCCTATGAGGGTGGACTTTTAGAACATTCTATTAATGTTTATTATTGCCTTGAGGATTATTTGCAGCGCAAACGCGTGCAGGAGGTATATGGGCTTTCCTATTCTGCTGAATCGGTGGCAATTTGTGCGCTGCTGCATGATATTTGCAAAGTGAATTGCTACGAAAAAGGTACACGGAATAAAAAGGACCAAAATGGTGTCTGGCAGACCATTCCCACCTTTGAATATGCAGATGACATGCCTTATGGGCATGGAGAAAAATCTGTTTATATTATTTCCGGTTTCATGCGGCTGACGCGCGAGGAAGCGTTTGCGATTCGTTACCACATGGGATTTTCCGGGTGCGAGCCGCAAAACAACATCGGTGCGGCGTTTGAAAAATATCCCCTGGCGTTTGCACTTTCCACTGCAGACATGGAGGCAACCTACTTTTTGGAATAGAGGAACTTTTTTATGGATATGTCTATTATTATCAACCCCATTATGATGCTTTTTATTGCAATTTTGATTGGTTTT
>JAZPYM010000005.1:0-13373 GCA_045544215.1 Congzhengia sp. | reverse complement strand
GAAAAAAATGGCTACGCGTTGGGGGAACTTGTTAACGAACCCAAAATCGTGTTATAAATAGAGGAAATTGGAGAATTGTTATGAAAAAACGAAGCCTGATTATGATCGTTTTTGCTGTCTTGGTTGTGGCCTTGGCGGCGGTGGTTATTGCTTTGCAAACCTTTGCCACACCACTGGTGCAAACCATTACGGCAAAAGGATATCAAATCTCTGTCCCTAAGGGGTGGACCTGTGGAGCGGATGGCTCGCTTATAAATAAACGGGGCGAGGTTTTAGGGAAATTTCTTTTGATTCAGGAAGAACCGGATCTTAATCGTATGACAGATTACTGTGGATTTGCGGTGAAAAAAACGGAAAAATCAGAATCGTTGACGCAGGTTATTACAAAAAACAGTTTGCAAACAGAGCAAGGGGAAGCCGTTCAATACTTTATTCAGGATATTCCAAATCCTGCGCCTTATGCGATTTCATTAACCTTTTTGCGTACCAAGGTTCACGCAATGACGGCAGAACGGATTGTTGCAAGCTTAACATTGCCTGAGCTTGGAGCAAAGCCGCCTAAAAAGAATGTATCCGCGCCTTCATATGCAGATATTCATGAGGGGCAAACGGCGTCCTTTGTGTTTCAGGATGGCACAACTTCTGTAAAAAATATTCATCTGATTGATGCGTTTATGCGCCTTCAAAATAAGCAGGAAAGCACCGGACTTGATATTTTTTCATATGAGCAGACGGCAGAGGGAGAACAGCTTTCTGCATGGTATCACATCGAAAGCAACCAAGGAAAAGGGTATTTGTATTCCTACTATCCTTTAGGGGATGGCGTTTACACCTATGATAATTCCCCGATTCTATTTGAAAGCATTACAAAAGATATTTTGCAGGAAAAGGGCATTACCGCATATCACCTTACAATTGGAAATGCTGATTTGATGCGTCTTTTGGAAATTCCAACCAATGTTTATCGTGACTATGCAGAGGATTTGATAAAGCTTCAGACGGCAGAGAGCAACGAGCAAACTGTTCGGAGCATTTTAGAAAAAATCATGGCACCAGAGCAGTTGTCGTCTGTTTCTATTTCTAAATCGGGCAAAACAATCCGGCTTGCGTTTTCTGATGTCATTAGCGCCAATCGTGCAAAACTGTCACAAGATATGGCAGTGTTATTTCGGTTACTTTTGGATATAGACACCATCGTGGTGGAGGAGCCGGACGAAACTGTTTTTCGGTTTTCACGCAACCAGCTTTTAAAATGGGTAGGGAAGCAAAACGATGAAAAAGAGGATGCAGTAGATGCTTTTGCATCTTTTGCAGAGCAAATTGAGACAGTTCCACCTGCAAAGGCGGAGGGGGAGAGCCAGAATACGCAGGAAATCGGTACAGGAGATGTGGTTTATGCGACAACGATGTTCTTTGCGCCTACAACCAAGATAAAGCATCCCAAAACGGGGGAAATGGTTGCGATCGGACCATATGCAGAACGCTTTGGCGTCAGCCAATATCTGAATCGTCCTATTTATTGTGTGATAAAGCGGAACGGGATGGCATACATTGCCACTGCAATGGTGGATGGCAGCGTAATCTATTCTCAACCGCTGGAAACGGAAGCGGATGTTCAAAATGCGATTGCTCAACTGAATATGTATTCCTAAGACAAATAAAAGGTGATAGCAACAAAGTTGCTATCACCTTTTTTATGTGCATTAAAGTAAATAGTCTGAAATTTCTCTTCTGTTTGCAGGACGAGGTGAGGGGGTTAATTCCTTGGAAAGCCAATTCGTCATGGTTTCAGCAGAGATGGCTTCGTTTTTAAAACGAGCATACATATTTGCCGTTTCCTTCATCCAGCGTTCAAATTCAGATTCTGTCAAAAGGCCTCTGCTTTTTAGGTAACGATTATGCTTTGTCACCTTATCATACAACGCCTTAACGCTGTCTAACCGACTTTGCTTGCGGTAGCGTCTGTTGGCACCGATTTTTTTGCAGGCATAACCATCTTTGCCGATTCTTGTGCAGTATTGCGCATCACTTCTGCCCTCCGGGAAGAAATAGTTTCCGCAGCAGGCACATTTTTTTAGCTTCTTTCCGCGGTTTATCACGCAAAACAGCTCGAGCGCCAACAACTCCTGTGCTGAATCAATCTCAAAGACCGGCACTGCTTTTCCTGCCACATTTTCAAAGGAAAGCTTCCACATTTTTCCCATATACAAAGCGTCTTGGGGATTGTTATCGAGAGCTACGAGCGTCGCGGCGGGCTCTTTTTCGTCCGATGCGTAGAGCTTGTCCAGCTTTGCTAAAGCATGCTTTTGAAAGACGGTTGCCTTATAATCTTTAAAAAGCGCATACGGATTATTTGCTTTTTCTAATTCATCAATGGCAGTGATTGTTGCACCTGCCACAAATTCTATCTGTTTTGTTCCGTTTGCCACAAGGGAAATGGAGCCATCGCTTAAATATGCTTTCATCAAAAATTATCCTTCTTTCAAACTACTATATCATAAGATTACCATAATAAAAATATGGTTGTCAATAGTTTTAGAAGGAAATTCCATTTTTTTGACATGTTTTGCAAAAAGGACAAAAGATTATTGCTCTTGTGCCAATTGCTTTCGAAAATTTGTTAAAATTTTTTTTTCAATCCTGGATACCTGCACTTGAGAAATGCCTAATTTTTTTGCAATATCCGATTGGGTTTTTTCAAAAAAATAGCGCATGATAATAATGGATTGTTCTCTGGGAGGCAGGGCAGCAACCACATTTTTCAAATCCAAACTGTCCAGCCATTTGCTTTCGTTTTCCTTATCAGGTAAAAGATCTGCCAGCGTTTTTCCGCTGTCTTCATAAACGGCGGAAAAGGATTCGATGGGTTTTGTTGCACTTTGGGCCTCAGCAATTTCTTCAGGGGAAGAATTTAGGATTTTTGCAATTTCCATTACCCCGGGAATGCGTCCCTCTTTTTTTTGTATCTCTTCTGCGACACGGGCAGCTTCTGCCGCAAGCTGCTTATGTGTTCGGCTGATTTTGATTGGACCGTCATCTCTTAAGAAACGCTTGATTTCTCCCATAATAAGCGGAACCGCATAGGTGGAAAAGCAAACATTATAGGAGGTGTCAAATTTGTCAATGGCTTTTAACAAGCCGATAAATCCAATTTGATTTACTTCCTCTTTATCGTAACCTCTATCATAAAATTTGCGTGCAACACTCCACACGAGTCCGGTGTTTTCTATTGTCAATTGTTCTTTGGCGTCTTTATCGCCTGCTTGCGCCCTTAAAATCAGAGCATATTGTGTTGCATCCTTTTGCGTATTCAAAAAAGACACCCCACTAAACTAAGATCGGCACAGGTTTTGCAGCACCAACGCGTTTTTTCATGGTTACAATGGTACCCTCACCCGGAGAACTGATCACTTCAACAGAATCCATAAAGGTTTCCATCACGGTAAAGCCAAGACCGGAGCGCTCGCCATCTGTTTCTCCTGTATAAAGGGGCGTTCGCGCCAGCGCCACATTTTCGATGCCCCGACCGGTGTCGGAAATGGTAATAACTGCATCCTGTCCTGTCAGGATACAGGTAATATGTACCATGCCTGTTTTTTCTTTATAGCCATGGATGATTGCGTTTGTAACTGCCTCTGAAACTGCTGTTTTAATATCATCCAATTCATCCAGGGTGGGATTTATCTGCGAGACAAAGGCAGAAACCGCAGCTCGCGCAAAACTCTCGTTTTCAGATATGCTTAAAAATTCAAGTGTCATGGTGTTGTTCATTCTGCTACGCCCTCCTGAACCGCACAAAGTGCGCTGCTAATTGATTTTGTGGTTGGAATTAATTTGACAATGCCCGACATGGTTAACAGTCGGTCAATGGTCCGGTTTTTGCTGACAATCACAACATTTCCGCCGATGGACGAAATCAGCTTGTATCGTCCCACGATAAAACCAATACCGGAGCTATCCATGAAAGAAAGAGAGGAAAGATCAAAGATTACATTTAAAATGCCTCTGTTTTTAATAAATTCCTCCACCATATCCTTTAGTTCCTTTGCACCGTGATGGTCCAACTCGCCGGTGAGAGAAACAATCAGCGTTTTGTTTTGAATGAGTACTGAAATTTCCAATAGGGTGCCTCCTTTGTATATGTTATTTTCCAAAAGGAAAAAATTACATATATCTTTTTCTTTTTTAGTATGTCCAATCCTTTGATGAATTATACCTTCTTTTGTCGAATTGGAACTATTTTTCGACAAAAGGTAAATCTGCATAAAAAAATGCAAAATGTGCATAGTAAAAGCATGTCCATAAATGTTTGATAGATGAGGGAGATATTATGTTTGGATTTAAGAAAAAAGAGTATTGTGTTTATGCACCAATGAGTGGAGAAATTCTTCCCTTGTCGGAAGTTGCAGATGAAGCGTTTTCTGAAAAAATGTTAGGAGATGGTGTTGCAGTTTTGCCAAATTGTGGGGATATAGTCAGCCCTGTTAACGGCGTGATTGCAGACATCACCGACACAAAACATGCCTTTTGTATCACAACAGACGATGGCACAGATTTGCTTTTGCACATCGGCATCAATACCGTTAATTTAAAAGGAGAAGGGTTTGAAATTTTTGTATCTTCCGGCGACCATGTTTCTGTGGGAGACAAGATTGCCCATGTGGATTTGTCTGTTTTAAAGCGTTATGGATTGTCTCCGCAGACTCCTGTACTGCTCACAGAGTTTGAAAATGTTTCAATTGTGAAGACACGGGAAGGCTCGGTGCAGGGCGGAAGGGATATTTTATATTGTTATCATAAAAATTAATAAAATTTTTAAAGATTCCCTGTATTATCATCAAAAATAAAATTGTCGTGCAGGGCGACAGAATGGAGTTTTTATGAAAAGAAATGGAACAAGCGGCGTCTTTGGTGTGTTACAAAGAGTTGGTCGCTCATTTATGTTTCCCATTGCGCTTCTTCCGGTTGCGGGGTTGCTCTTGGGAATTGGCTCTTCTTTTTCCAATCCTACCACAATTTCTCTTTATGGCTTGGATTGGCTTTTGGGAGAGGGAACTATTTTAAACACGGTTCTTTCCATTATGGCAGCTACGGGAAATGTTATCTTTGGAAACCTGCCGCTTATTTTTGCCATGGGTGTTGCACTGGGAATGGCAAAACAGGAAAAAGAAATTGCGACGCTTTCTGCTGCAGTTGCTTTTTTGGTTATGCATATGACCATCGCAACGCTTTTGAACTTAACGGGCAGAATTGACACCTTGCAGGAGGGTGCAACGGGAAATGTCTTAGGTTTGATGTCGCTTGAAATGGGTGTTTTTGGCGGTATTATTGTAGGACTTGGCGTGGCATGGCTGCACAATCGCTTTTATAAAATTGAATTGCCAAATGCGATTTCGTTCTTTGGCGGCACCCGTTTTGTGCCCATTATTTCTACAATTGCATATATCTTTGTGGGCGCTTTGATGTTTTTTGTCTGGCCAATCATTCAAACATGGATTTACGCGCTGGGAGATTTGGTTACAAAAAGCGGATATGCGGGTACTTGGATTTATGGTATTATAGAGCGTGCATTAATTCCCTTTGGTTTGCACCATGTATTCTATTTGCCGTTTTGGCAAACGGGGCTGGGCGGTACCATGATGATTGATGGGGTAGCCGTTTCCGGTGCGCAAAATATCTTTTTTGCACAACTTGCATCCCCCAATACCACCCGATTCAGTGTAGATGCCTGTCGCTTTATGACTGGTAAATTTCCGTTTATGATGTTTGGTCTTCCGGGGGCGGCACTTGCCATGTATCAATGCGCCAAAAAGGATAAGCGCAAGGTGGCGGGAGGACTTTTGTTTGGTGCTGCACTCACTGCGTTTTTAACCGGCATTACAGAGCCGCTGGAATTTACCTTTTTGTTTGTTGCGCCTCTTTTATATGTGGTGCATTGTATCTTGGCGGGGCTTTCGTTTATGCTGATGCACATTTTAAATGTTTCGGTAGGAATGACCTTTTCAGGCGGTTTGATTGACTTTTTGTTGTTTGGTGTTCTGCCGGGTAACGCAAAGACAAACTGGATTTATATTGTGATTGTAGGCGTGGTTTATTTTGTTATTTATTATTTCTTATTTGGGTTCTTAATCCGGAAATTTAATTACAAAACGCCTGGCCGTGAGGATATTGACGAAGAAACCAAGCTTTATACGAGAACGGATTACAATGCAAAAAAAGAAGAAAGTAAAAAAGGGACAAAAGAACAAGACGGCAGTCGTCGTGCTAAAGATATTTTGGCAGGCTTGGGCGGTAAGGAAAATCTTTCCGATTTGGATTGTTGCGCTACACGCCTGAGAATTACTGTCAAAAATCCGGAGGCGGTTGAGGATAGTATTTTGCGTAAAACGGGCGCTTCGGGCATTATCAAAAAGGGCAATGGCGTGCAGGTTATTTACGGACCAAAGGTTACGGTTATCAAGAGTGAATTAGAGGAACTTTTGGGGCATATTGAAGAGGTAGACGAGCCGTAATCAAAGAGGCGTATTTTGTTCTGTTTATTTTACGGAAAAGCTTGCGTTTTCCTTGACAAACAATTTTTTAAATTGTATAATAATGATAGACATTAAAATATAAGCATATGGGAGGAAAATTGAAATGTTAGTGAGTGCAAAAGAGATGCTACTGAAAGCAAAGGAAGGAAAATATGCAGTTGGTCAGTTTAATATCAACAACTTAGAATGGACAAAAGCCATTCTTCAGACTGCTCAAGAATGCAATTCTCCTGTTATTTTAGGCGTATCTGAGGGCGCAGGAAAATATATGTGCGGTTATAAAACCATTGTAGGTATGGTTGAGGGAATGCTTGAAGGACTGGGCATTACTGTTCCCGTTGCTATTCATTTGGACCATGGCAGCTACGAGCATGCTAAAAAGGTAATTGAAGCCGGTTTCTCCTCTGTTATGTTTGATGGCTCTCATTATCCCATTGAAGAAAATATCGAAAAAACCAAGGAAATCATTGCACTTGCACATTCCAAAGGCATTTCTGTTGAGGCAGAAGTGGGTGCAATCGGCGGCGAGGAAGATGGCGTTTTAGGCGGCGGAGAAGTGGCAGATGTAGCAGAATGCAAAATGATTTCTGAACTGGGTGTGGATATGCTTGCTGCCGGTATTGGTAATATCCATGGAAAATATCCCGCAAATTGGGCAGGTCTTCGGTTTGATGTTTTGGAAGAAATCAGCAAAGCAACATCTCCTATGCCCCTTGTACTTCATGGCGGCACCGGTATTCCGGCAGACATGATTAAAAAAGCAATTTCGTTGGGCGTTTCCAAAATTAATGTAAACACAGAATGCCAGATCAGCTTTACTGCAGCAGTGAGAGAATATATTGAAGCAGGTAAGGATTTAGAAGGCAAGGGCTTTGACCCCAGAAAGGTGCTTGCACCGGGTGTTGAGGCAATTAAAGCCACAGTGAAAGAAAAAATGGAACTGTTCGGTTCTGTGAACAAGGCATAAAGAATACGAAAGTAAGGCGTGATACAAATTGTATCGCGCCTTTTTTGTTGCCTTTTGCAGAAAAGAAAAAGGTATTGTCTTTTTTTAATAAATGTGATAAAATAAAGTCGTATATCTATTTTTATATTTAAGAATAGGGGATATTTATGGCATTTTCCAGTATTCTTTTTTTACTATATTTTTTGCCGGCAATGCTGACGGTTTATTATTTGGCGCCCATACGCTACAGAAATTTTGTGTTGTTTGTTGGGAGCTTGCTTTTTTATGCCTGGGGAGAGCCGGTGTATGTGTTTTTGCTGGTGCTGTCTGTTGTTTTTAACTTTTTCCTGGGCAAGCAAATTGATAAAGCAGAGGAGCAAAAACGAAAAAAATGGATTTTGATAGGTGCGCTTTTGATAAATCTTCTTATTTTGTTTTTCTTTAAGTATGTAAATCCTGTAATTTTAGTGTTGAATTCCGTGTTTGGCCAAAACTTCCCAACGCTTTTGATTGGTCTTCCTTTGGGGTTGTCCTTTTACACATTTCACGGGATTTCCTATTTGGTGGACATTTATCGTGGAAACACTACACCAGAGGAGCAGTTCATTCCATTTGGTGCATACCTTACATTTTTTCCGAAAATACTTGGTGGCCCCGTTGTGCGATACCAAGATATCAGGGCGCAGCTGCTACATAGAAGAACAACCATCGAGGGCTTTTCGCAGGGCATTATTTCTTTTGTAATCGGGCTTTGTAAAAAAGTTTTGCTTGCCGATAATCTGTGGATTTTATGGTCATCCATACAGGAAACACCGATTGTGACGCTTTCTGCGCTTTCTGCATGGTTGGGCATTATTGTCTACGGCTTGATGATTTATTTTGATATTTCCGGCTATTGCGATATGTCAATCGGTCTTGGCCGCATGCTTGGCTTTACAATCAAGCAAAATTTTGATTATCCGCATCTTGCTACATCTGTCACAGAGTTTTGGAGCAGGTGGAACATTTCCTTGGGAGCGTGGTTCAGGCAGTATCTTTATTTGCCTCTTAGCAAGGATTCAAAAAGAACAACACGGGTTTGCCTGAGTTTGATACTGGTTTGGCTGGCGGTAGGTTTGTGGCACGGCGCAACCTTGAATTTTTGTTTGTGGGGACTGTATTTTTCGTTGCTGTTCGTTTTAGAGCGCGTGGGGATTTCAAAGCTTTTAAAGCGTCTTCCAAAGACATTTGGCGTTATCTACACCTTGTTTTTTGTATGGCTGGGCTGGGTGTTCTTTTCCCAGGAACAGCTTTTTGAAAGTATCTTATATCTTAAGGCACTGTTTGGTTTTTCTTCCGGTGGTTTTTTTGATCCCGTATTGCTTTATGATTTGCAATCAAATGGCGTTTTGTTGCTGATTTCAACCCTTGCAGTGCTACCTTATCCTGCAAGGTTTGGCAGAACGCTTTTGCAAAAAAGTCCATCATATGCCACCGTGCCTGTAGCAATCGGCTTTTTACTGTGCATTGCATACTTGGTGAGTCAATCATCCATTCCGTTTATCTATTTTAACTTTTAAGACAAGGAGGGGGAATTATTGAATAAGCATGAAAGAAAAGATGCCTGCAGGCGTTTTAACAGTGTTTTTGTGTTTGGCATTTTGGTGCTTATACTGTTAAACCTCCTCAGGCCTGCAAAGCCACTTGAGCGCACAGAAAGTCTGCAACCGGAAGCAATGCCAAAGATGGCGGCTGCAGATGTTTTGGATGGTACATATATGCAGGAGACAGAGCAGTATGCTGCTCGCCGTTTTGCTTTTCGTGAGCCATTTGTTCTTGTAAAATCCAAGCTGGAATATTTGATTGGCCAACAGGAAAACAATGGAATTTATGTGTGCGATAACGACTATTTAATTGAAAAACTGCCATCTGTGGATGAAAATGTGGTAGTGGAGCAGTTGAAAAAACTTAGGGCTTTAGATGCTACAAATCAATATCGCATTGCAATTTCTTTTGTGCCGCCTGCCTACGAGATTTTAAAGGAGCTTCTTCCCAGGCATGTTTATCGGGATGATATTTTAAAATTTCGCAAGCAAGTTGCAAGCGGACTTTCGGGCACAAACATTGTTAATGCAGATGCTACGGATTTGCTGCGAAAATACAAAAATGATTATCTGTATTATAAAACCGATGCACATCTGACTGCAAACGGCGCTTATGTGGTGTATCATGAGCTGGCAAGGTCAATGGGTATTGCTCCCTTGCAGGGAGATGATTTTAAGATTTCTGATGTGTCTCGTACTTTTTTAGGTGTAAATTATCGAAAAGCATTAAAAAGTACAACGCCAGATGTTCTCCTTGATTATCGTCCGCTGGAAACGCCTCGTTTTAAAGTGCGATTTCCCTATGAGGGAACAGAAGCAGATTCTATGTATTTCCCGGCGCATCTGGAACATGAGAACAAGTATCCCTACTTTTTGGACGGAAGCCATCCTTTAACCATTATTGAAAGTCCCAACAAAAACGGGAAAAAGCTTATGGTGTTTAAAGATGATAATGCCAATGCAATTGTGCCTTTTCTGGCAAACCATTTTGAGACTATTTACATGGTTGATTTAAAACTTTACCCTGATGATGCACTTTTGTTTGCCAAGGAGCAGGGGATTGAGGATATGTTGTTTTTATACGGTGCAACAACCGTTTTATCCAATCAGAACATTTTTCCAAACTAAAAACGCTCCACCGATTGTGGAGCGTTTTTTTTGTTGCTGTTATTTTTTGGATGTTTTATTTAGCATGTCAGTGATTAGTATAATTACACCGATAACAATGAAAATGCTGAGCATACCAATGCCCATATATCTTAAATTTTCCAAAAATGCAAGGGGTTGAAAATTCATTTTTTTTACCTCCTATCGTAAAAAGAAGTTCAAAATCAAGCCGCCAGCAATGACAGAAGCAATCTGGCCGGAAACATTGACACCAATGGAGTGCATCAATAGGAAGTTCTGAGGATCCTCTTTTAGGCCCATCTTATGCACAACGCGACCGGACATGGGGAATGCAGAAATGCCTGCAGCGCCAATCATGGGGTTTATTTTTTTCTTCAAAAACAGGTTCAAAAACTTTGCAAATAAAACGCCGCCGGCGGTATCTACAATAAATGCCACCAAACCAAGTCCTAAAATCAACAGGGTATCCAGCGCCAAAAAGTCAGCTGCTTGCATTTTAAATGCAATTGTAATACCAAGAAAAATGGTAATCAAGTTTGCTAAAACCTTTTGTGCTGTTTCGGAAAGGGAATTTAATACTCCGCATTCACGAATCAGATTACCAAACATTAAAAAGCCAACCAGGGCAACGGATTCCGGTGCCACCAAACCTGCAATTACAGTGATAACAATGGGAAACAGAATTTTTGTGCGCTGAGACACCGAGGTCTGCTCATAAGGCATGCGAATCATGCGCTCCTTTTTTGTAGTCAGCATTCGGATAACAGGAGGCTGAATGATTGGTACCAACGCCATATACGAGTATGCTGCAACCATAATTGCGCCCAAATATTTTGAGCCAAGCTTTTGTGCAACAACGATTGATGTAGGACCGTCCGCTGCGCCGATAATAGCAATGGATGCTGCATCGTTAATATCAAAGAACATCGATGCAAGGCAAAGTGTAAAGAAAATGCCAAATTGTGCCGCAGCACCAAAAATCATCAGCTTTGGGTTGGAAAGCAGGGGACCAAAATCAATCATCGCACCAATGCCGATAAATAATATCAGCGGGAACAACTCGTTTTCAATACCTGCTTCAAATAAGGTTTTTACCGTTTCTACTGCGCCTGAATTGGGCAGGTTTACTAAAATTGCACCAAATCCGATTGGCAGAAGCAGGGTGGGCTCCATATCTTTCTTGATGGCAAGATAAATCAAAATTCCGCCAATCACCCACATAACCATCTGTTGCCATGTGATTTGTAGCATGTTTGCATAAAGTATTTCCATAAATCAAACCTCCGTTAGAAAAACAAAATCAACGCATATTATACCATTTTCCTAAATTTGTGTCAATTGAAAAACCAAATATTTTCGCACTTTATTAATGTTAAAGTCATGTAGAATGGTTAAAATAAAAAGAAGAGCTGTAGGAATTTCCTACAGCTCTTCTTTTTATGCATTTGTTTCGATTGACAATGCGGTGCCGTCATAGTCTATGGTTAATTTGGTTCCGGGGGTTAAATCCTTTTCAATCATTGTCTTTGCAACCAAGGTTTCCACCTTACTTTGCAGGAATCTGCGCAAAGGACGCGCACCGTAGGTGGGGTCAAAGCCGGCGTCAATCATATATTCCTTTGCATTTTGCGTTAGTGTCAGCGTAAGCTGTTTTTCCTGCAACCGTTTTTGCAGGGAAGCAATCATCAGATCCAGAATTTTTTCTATTTGTTCTTTTAAAAGGGGCTTATAAAAAACAATTTCATCCAAGCGGTTTAAAAATTCGGGACGGAAATTCTGTTTTAAAAGTTGATGTACCGCATCAATGGCGTCAGCATCAATTTCTCCGTTTTCGCGGATGCCTTCTAACAAAAAGGCAGAGCCAAGGTTTGAGGTCATGATGATAATGGTGTTTTTAAAATCCACCGTTCTGCCTTGAGAATCGGTAATTCGTCCGTCATCTAAAACCTGCAACAAAATGTTGAATACATCCGGATGCGCCTTTTCGATTTCGTCAAACAACGCAACGGAGTAGGGCTTGCGCCGAACCTGCTCGGTTAATTGTCCGCCCTCTTCATAGCCCACATATCCGGGAGGGGCTCCAATGAGGCGCGACACAGCGTATTTTTCCATATACTCACTCATATCAATTCGTACAATGTTATTTTCATCATCGAAAAGGGATTCTGCAAGCGCCTTGGCAAGTTCTGTTTTTCCCACGCCTGTTGGGCCTAAGAACAAGAAAGAACCAATGGGTTTGTTGGGATTTTGAATTCCTGCGCGGGAACGCAAAATAGCATCCGACACCTTTTCTACTGCATCTTCCTGCCCTATGACACGCTGATGGAGAATGTCTGCAAGACGCAAGAGTTTTTCTCGTTCCCCTTCCATCAGTTTGGAAACAGGGATTCCGGTCCAACGACCAACGATTTTTGCAATTTCTTCGTCTGTAACACGGTCGCGAAGGAGATTGCCGATATTTTTTTGCGCGGCTTCTGCCAACACTTCCTGCTCTTCTAATTCTTTTTGCAGGGTAGGTAACTGACCATATTTCAGTTCTGCTGCACGATTTAAATCATAATTTCGTTCTGCTAATGCAATTTCGCCTCCTAAGCGCTCAATTGCTTCCCGCAGGCCTTGCACCTTGTTGATGGCGGTTTTCTCGTTTTCCCACTTTGCCCGCATTTCCTGAAAAACTTCCTTTTGTGTTGCAAGATGGGCGGACAATTCTTTCAGCCGCTCTTTTGACAAGTTATCATTTTCCTTTTTCAGTGCAGCTTCTTCAATTTCAAGCTGCATAATTTTTCTTGAAATTTCATCCAGTTCAGCCGGCATAGAATCCATTTCTGTACGCACCATGGCACATGCTTCGTCGATTAAATCAATTGCTTTATCCGGCAAAAATCGGTCGGAAATATAACGGTCGGATAACACTGCAGCAGAAATTAATGCACCATCCTGAATTTTAACGCCGTGAAACACCTCATATCGTTCTTTTAGTCCGCGAAGAATGGAGATGGTGTCAGCAACGGTTGGCTCTGCTATGATAACCGGTTGAAACCGTCGTTCAAGCGCTGCGTCCTTTTCAATATACTGGCGATATTCATTTAAGGTAGTCGCGCCGATGCAGTGCAGCTCGCCTCGCGCCAACATGGGCTTTAACAAGTTTCCTGCATCCATGGCGCCATCTGTTTTTCCTGCGCC
>JAZPYM010000004.1:0-14183 GCA_045544215.1 Congzhengia sp. | reverse complement strand
CACATGAAGATTTTCATAAGCTTCATTCTCAGCACTTTTGTAAAAATAACTAACCATAGTTAGAAATACTATACATAACAAAATTACAGTAATAATTGTTTGTATAATATTTGTTTGTTTACGCTTTTTTCTTTCATATGTTACTGCCATTTGTCTATAATCTTCTTTCATATTGTAATTTAAAAAAACTATATATTAAATCATATCACTATTTTACATAAATTTCAAGTATTAAGACATTTTAAGTAAAAGTTCGTGTCAAGCCAAGACAAAAATATATCTTATTTTTGTCGTTTTATTTTGTAATGTATAACAAATATGATTTGTATAAGAAATGTAAATGTAGATTCAAATACAATAAGCTGATTAGGCAAAAAAGGCTTGAAGTAATATTCCCATTTTTCTGTTTTGAAAACCCATGCAAAAATACAGGTTGATATAAAACTTAATATATTCCCGATAACTACAATCAATGGACTTTTAATCTTTATACACCCAAAACACAATGAGCCAAATCCGATTATCATAATTAAGTAAAACCATAAAGTGCCTGTTGTTGCATCTTCGTTCATTGCTAAAAACACAAAAGGAACGCAGTACCCTAAAATCAAACATATTTTCACAATAACATTCTTCATACAATTCCTCTTTCGGCATTCTGTGACATTATTGATACCCGCATCAGGCTCGGACGCAATATATAATCCCATCATTGTGCACAAAGTCTAAATTGGTATACATATTATACTATATTTTAGTAAAAATATCAATATAAAAAGCGGACTTTTAAAAGCCCGCTTCTCTTTCTTTTTTAAAGGATAATATTTCACCATTTTCGGCATTGATATCAACATCGTATTCCATATCACCGTGTTTGAAATCCACCTCGTACTGCCATACACCATCGTCATAATCAAGTTCAACACGCTCAAACTTTACGCCGTCAGCACCTATTTCTGCTTTTTGCAATGCAAGTTCCTTTGCCTTTTCTTCGCCTATAAACTTCGAGGTGTCCGCCTGTGTTTTATCAGATGTCTGCGGCATCAATTCTTCTGCTGTTGTGCCAGTGCCCTGCATGGGTGTAACATTCTGTTCATTCCCGCACGCTGTCGTCAACAGCATTAACGATGAAAATAACATAATACCTGCTAATATTTTTTTCATAACAATACTCCTTTCTTTTAATTAATATAACATATTTACTCTGTTTTATTCCATCATTCACAAAGGGAGTTGTATGAATCAAATCATTTTTTGATGTGTCAGCAATGCATGCAATAGCATTTTTATTTCATGGCTAAGCTGTTGTTTAAAAGTGTTGTGCTATAAAGAAATAAAACATCACTATTTTCAAAATCAACCAGCTTACCCACAAAACTGCTTTGTATATAACGAATATCAACCGCAGTTACTTTTTTATAACCCTGCACCATAAGTGGCGCCAGACTGCTGCCAAAGGAATCACGAAACATAATCAGCTCTTTTTCTGTTTCAGCATTCGGATTTTCAATGGTTACGAGGGGCGTCGTACCCGACAAAAACATTTCATAAGGGTCTTTTCCGTTTGCCTTTTCAAGAACATACATTGTGCCTTGTTTCGGCATACCCGTATCATAATATGTTACAACACAGTTGTCAATGACATTATTGGTTAGATATACAATTTCATCCGGCGGAAAGTCCATCGCAAGCTGTCCTGCATAAACGCCATAAAACGGTTTTTTCACGCGGTTTTCTTCATATTCCGCCCGAACATCTACACCCATTGCTTTCCCGATTTTTTCCGCAACTTGTGTAATGCTTTCCTGACGCCAATGTGTATCTGTTTTATAGTAATTTGACAAAGAGAGCTGATCGGTTACATCAATATATTTCATATAAGGTGTTTTTTCTCTCATTTTTGTGACAAATGTCACATAATCCAAAGAAGGATAACCATTTTTCTTTGCAAGGTAAAAGTTTTTATCCGGTATGATGGAAAGGTATACATTTGTTTGTGCATTCTTTAAATAAGACTCATATAAAAACGAGAATCGATCTGATGCATGCTCCATCATTTGCGGATTCTCTGCGCCATCCAGCTTGGAAATATGACCATCCGCAACAAAAACGCCGTTATTATCCAGCTTACCCATTACCTTTGTGCTGAAATTAGCTTTCATGCTACGAAAGGCATCACGATACGGAAAACGCTCTGTTGCATAAGTTTCAAATTGCTTGATAAAGCTACCGTCAAACAGTGCTTCTGTTGAAAACGCGGGGAAAGCAGCAAGTTCCCTACGCTCACTTTCGGAATAGCGGTCCGCCGGCTTTAAAATGCACAAAATACAAAGACCGAAAAGAACAATACCAAATAAAATGGTTGTCACAATATTTTTCATTTTAAAACCTCCTTAAAACCGAAAATATAAAAAGGGATTAAATGCGCCATCTGCCAGATACGCTGTGGATAAAAGCAAAAGAACAAGTAAAATCGGAATTTCCAGTACATCCCATATGCGAGAAACGCTTTTATTTTTACAGCCTTTTTCAAGCAAAAACTTTGGTATAGGTGTGGATGCCAGCGCGGAAACAAACAGCACAACTCCAAAGTTTTTCAGGGTATATAAAAACATCTCTGAAGTAATCGGAATCTCCCCTGCTCCAAACATACCACCTACATGTAAAGCGGCATCTTTTAAAGAGCCGCTGCCAAAAATTGCAAAACTGATGGCAGTAAAAAGCAGAACATAGATATGTCCCCAAACCTTAGTCTTTTGTATCCATTTTCCCCAGAAGAACTTCTCTAAGGTAAGAAGCACACCAAAATATAAGCCCCACACTACAAAGTTCCACTCTGCTCCATGCCACAGACCTGTCAACAACCACACCGTAAAGATATTAAATAGCAATCTTCCCCGTTTTACGCGGTTACCGCCCATGGGGATATAAACATAATCCCGAAACCATGAGCCTAAAGACATGTGCCATCTGCGCCAGAATTCCGAAATACTCTTTGAAACAAACGGATAATGAAAGTTTTCAAGAAAACGGAAGCCAAACATCTTTCCAAGTCCGATTGCCATATCGCTATATCCTGAAAAATCAAAATATACCTGCAACATATACGCCGCAACAAACAGCCAATAAAACAAAACAGACTTATCGTTTGTTGTATAAAAAGTTTCGCACAGTTCTCCCAAGGTGTTAGCAAGAAGCACTTTTTTGGACAAGCCGATAATAAACCGACGAATCCCCTGTGCAATTTGCGCAAAGCTATGCGTCCGTGAAGTCAAATCCCGCTCCACATCAATATATCGCACAATAGGTCCTGCAATGAGTTGCGGAAATAAAGTTACATATGTGGCCAGTGTTATGATATTTCTCTGCGCCTTTACATTGCCACGATAGACATCAATGGTATAGCTAAGCACCTGAAAGGTGTAAAAACTGATACCGATAGGAAGCGCAATATTTAAAAGTCCTATTGAAAGTCCTGTTACACGATTAAAATTTTCAATAAAGAAATCCGCATATTTAAAATAAGCAAGACAACCCAAGCTAAAAATCGCAGCAAGTGCCATATAGACTTTTGCCATTCTTCTGTTTTGCGCTTTTTCAATCAAAATTGCAAGAGCATAGTTGACACCGATGGTGGCAGCCATTAAAAATACATAGATCGGTTCTCCCCACGCATAAAACGCCAAGCTGAATAGCAGTAAAACTGTATTTTTTAATTTTTTCGGTGCAAGTAAGTACGCAAGCAAAATACAGGGAAGAAAATAATATAAAAATGGAATGCTTGAAAAAACCATATTTCACCTCATATACTTATAAACGGACGCAAAACATTTGCGTCCGTTTATATCCGTTTTTCTCAATTATTCTTCACTAAATTCCTTAGGACACATTACAAAAAACACCTTATTTCCAACACTGCCGGATACCATTTCGTCTGCTTCCACACAGATGTTCCATCTAAGGTCTGCATTTTTCTTTAATGTTGCAATGAAATCAGATGCATTTGTTCCGTCTTCTAACACAAACACATAGCCAATAAAGGGAACAGAGCCAATAATGGGACCAAAGGTAGCGCCATCTTTAAAGCCTTTGATTTCTGTATTGCCAAAACCGGACAAAAGTCCCGGTTCAACCGGCATAGAGGCACCGGAAAAAGGAATAACAGAATTGGAAACAAGCTTTTCAGCCAGTGAAAGTGCGCTTGATGTTGCACCTGCTTTTGCCTTAAAATCCGCCAAAAGTGTTTGTCCTACCGTCTTTGGTTGTTCCTGCGGTTTCGGTGCAGGCGTCGGTGTTGGCTTTTGTTCAGATGTATTTCCATCCGTTTGCGGTGCATTCTCCTGGGGTTTATTTCCGGGAGTTGCTTCCGGCTGAGGTTTTTTTGTTTCTGAAGGTTCTTCCTCCTCCGGTGCAGGCGTCGATTCAACATCCTCGTTTAACACAGGTGCAGATTCCTCTATTTGTTGCGTGTTGTCCGGCTGCTTTGATTCATCATTCTTTTTTTCTCCACAGGCAACTAAAGACAATGCAGTGACAGCCGCCAAAATTGCAGCTAAAAATTTTCTTGTTTTCATGTACATTCTCCTTTTATACAAAATATGTTTCAGCAATTTTATCGCTTGCAATGAATTAGACGCATTTTACTTTAAAAAAGTTCCCTGTATACATAAAATATATGTCAGCGTTTTTCTTGTTCTAAAAAATGATAGCTGTCTAAAATGCGAATATATTCAGCAAGGCGTTCATAAAGGGGTGCACAGTTTTCTCCAAAAGCCGAACGCATTTTTTCACCAATTGCAATCAAATCTTGCTCTCCATCTAAGCGTTTCCATATAAAGCTTCCCATTTCATCCAAATGAATGTAGCTGACTTTTGGTTTTTTTAACAATCGTTGCGCAAGATAATTTACAAATCCACTGTTTTCAATCTCCAGTGTTACAATCCCCTGCTCATCCTGTTGCCATGGAATATCCTTGCGTCTTGTGGGTTTTCGTTCTAAATAATTTGCGGAAATCGCTCTTCTTTTTTTCATAGTTAGCTCCGTTTTTTCCACAAAGAAAACTTCAGCATTGTGAATATGATAACAGCGAGCAGTGCCAAACCACCAATGTTAGCAACTGTTCCGGAGATTCCTAAAGAAGCAGAAAGATCAATCAGCTTATCCCATCCGAAAATTGCAAAAACAGCAAGCAAGATACCAACGAGGCCTTCCCCTGCAATCATACCGGAGCAAAACAAAATGCCATTGCTAATCATTGTCTGTTTCTCTTCTTCTTTTTTCTTTACCTTTTCAAGTATCCAGCGAATCAAACCGCCTATCATAATACATGCATTCAGCTGCACAGGAAGATAAACGCCAATGGCAAAAGGAAGAACGGGAATTCCAATAATTTCAACCGTAACTGCAATGAAAACACCGATAAATACAAGCGCCCAGGGTAAGTTGTTATTCATAACGCCCTCAATAATCAATTTCATTAAGGTCGCCTGCGGTGCTGCCAACTGCTCCGTGCCAAATCCCCATGCACTATCTAACAGATAAAGTGTTCCACCAATTGCAAGTGCCGCGGCAACAACACCTAAAATCTCTGTAATCTGTTGCTTTTTGGGAGTTGCTCCCAAAATGTATCCAGTCTTAAGGTCCTGAGATGTATCCCCAGCAATTGCAGAAATAATGCATATAATTGAACCAATTGCAATGGCACTCTGCATGCCGGGCGCACCTACAGAACCAGATAATTTCAAAATCAGAGTTGCAATTAAAAGTGTTGCAATCGCCATTCCGGAGACAGGGTTGTTGCTGCTGCCTACCAAACCCACCATTCGGGATGAGACAGTTGCAAAGAAAAAGCCAAATACAACCACAATTACAGCACCTAAAAATGAAACAGGAACGGCAGGAACCAGCCATACCATAAAGGTAAGAAGAACAATCCAAAGTAAAACAGTTTTTAAAGAAATATCCTGTTCCGTTCTGCTTTGAGAAGAAACCCTCGCGCTACCAAAATTCCTCATAGCGCCGGCAAAGGTTTTGACAATTAGCGGCAGCGATTTGATTAAGCTGATAATACCGCCTGCCGCCAATGCGCCAGCACCAATATAACGGATATAAGTGCTCCAGACAGCGCTTGCACCACCTGCAGCAAACAGCTCACCAATCGGAATTGTTCCGGGATATAAAACAAGTTTTTCACCAAATAATACAATCGCAGGAATCAGCACCAGCCAGCTTAATACACCACCGGCAAACATATACGAAGAAATTCGCGCACCGCAAATGTATCCTACACTCAAAACAGCAGGATATATCTGGGTTCCAATGGTTCCGGCAAAGCCTGAAAAGGTATGGGAAATTTCCCCTGCCACAACCTTAAGTCCATCAATAATAAATTTAAACACAGCAGCAAAACCCATGCCTGCAAAGACCGTGGATGCGTTTGCACCACCCTCTTCTCCTGCCAAAAGCACCTCAGCACATGCCGTGCCCTCCGGATAAGGCAGGACACCATGTTCCTGAACAATTAAAGCATTGCGAAGCGGAACCATGAAAAATACACCCAAAAGCCCACCCAAAAGGGCAATAAGCGCAATCTCAATTAATCCCGGCTTGTCCATTTTACCTTCTGCTGCCCATAAAAAAAGCGCAGGTAATGTGAAAATTGCACCGGCAGCCAGGGATTCACCGGCTGAACCAATGGTTTGCACAATATTACTTTCCAAAACAGAATTCTTCCGCATGATAACACGAATAACACCCATTGCAATTACCGCCGCAGGAATGGATGCTGAAACCGTCATGCCGACGCGAAGTCCTAAGTATGCATTTGCTGCACCAAAAATAATTGCTAAAAGAATACCCGTAACCACTGAGGTAACTGTAATTTCAGGCGTAATCTTTTCAGCCGGTACATATGGCTTAAAATTCTTTTCGTTGTTCATAGCTTCTCCTCATCTTTTGTAAATTTTACATTGTTGCACATTTCCTTGATTAATATATCACACAATACAAGGAAAAGCAAGAATTGTTTTCATATTTTACGGTTAGTCCTGTTATAGTTTCTCCAAAATTCGCAATAATAGCGCATAAATCTCACCGGTGGAAGAAATGCTCAATCTTTCATTAACCGTATGAATATCATACATAGCAGGCCCCACAGCGATACAATCCAAATCTTCCAGATTTTTTGAAAAAATGCCACATTCCAGCCCCGCATGGACAGCAATTGTCTTTATTTCCTCGTCAAACTGATCACGATAGGTTTCCCTATAAATTTTTTGCAGCACAGAAGCCTCTTTAAAATCCCAAGATGGATATTCTCCATAAATTTCATATTTCCACTTATGAAATTTTGCAATGGCAGAAAGTTTTTTCTCCAAATATTGTAGTGCTGATTGCTTATTGCTGCGCAGTGTAAAATGCGCCAATAGTTCTTGGTTCGATGTTTGCAAAATCCCCAGATTCAAAGAGGTTTCCACAAGACCATCCATTTCCTTGCTCATCTCAAGGACACCGTTTGGCATCATAAGCAGAAAACAGATTACTTCTGATTTGGTAGAATCAGTCAAAACGGCATGGTTTTCCTCTGCGCCAACTACATATTCCGGCGCAAAAGATGGTTCGCGCGCAGAAATTTCCTTTTTAATTACGCACAAGGTTTCCTCCAAAACATCTATAAATATCGGCACATCTTTTGTCACTAATTCAATCGTTGCAGACGGAATAATGGCATTTCCCTTATCCCCTCCATTTACGGAAATCAGGTCAAAATCAGCTTTTTCTGCAAGCATGTGAAGTACCCGTCCCGCAAGCATGCCACCATTAACCCGTCCCATATGAATTGCAACGCCGGAATGACCACCTTGAAGTCCGTTTAAATGTACGGTAATCTTTGTTCCGCGTGTTTCAATGCGGGAAATAGGCAGATGCACACGAAAATCACAGCCTCCCGCGCACGATACCACCATGCAATCCGGCTCATCTATATCTAAATTAATCATTTTTCTGCTCTGTAACTTTGTATAATCAAGCTTCCCTGCTCCAATCATACCAATTTCTTCGTCAGTGGTAAAAACAGCCTCAATTGGTGGATGAGAAATAGAATTATCCTCCAAAACAGACAAAATCATAGCAACAGCAATACCGTTGTCTGCTCCTAATGTTGTGCCGGATGCCTTTAAGAAATCTCCGTCCACATAAAGTTGCAAACCATCTTTTTCAAAATCAATCGTGGAATCTTCTGTTTTTTGGCACACCATATCCAAATGCCCCTGCAAAATAACAGGGGGATGGTCATGGTAACCATTTGTTCCGCTTTTATAGATTATCACATTGCCCGCTGCATCTTGCTCTGCGGTTAGCTTGTGTTCTTTTGCAAAATTTAAACAATAGTCGGAGATGCCCTTCATATTGCCGGAACCATGGGGTATGCTTGCAATTTCTTTAAAATAACAAAAAACCCGTTCCGGTTTTAATCCCGCCAGTTGTTTCATCTTGTGCCTCCTTCTATAGATGTATTTTATATACACAGTATTCGCAGTATATAAAAATCTATTACCCTTTATAAAAGAATGAGTTCAGTAGATTACCGAACTCATTCTCTAATAAATCAATATATTTTTTCCTGTATGGCTTAAAAATTAAAAATCGATTTTTTCGCCGCCCTTGTCAGCAGACTCAAGCTCTGCCATAACAATTTTAATGGAATCAACAGATTCTTCAGGAACATTGTAATCCAATTTTTTGCCATCGCGAAGTACGCTGCAGAAGTATTTGATTTCTTCATAGTATGCATCAAATACATTCTTTTCTGAAAGGTCGATTAATTCATCATCACGGCTTACGGCAACAAACACATGTCTTTCTTTCAGCTTGGAGCGTTCCAGATATACATAACCATTTTCAAAATTTACACGAATTGTACGCGTATTAAAACGGTTGTTATCTACACACCAGTTACATACAGAGTTTACAAACATTCCATTGTCATATGCGAAGTTCGCACTCATGATGTCGTAACCACCGCCCTTGGTATTAAAGTTACCACCAAGCATAGAAACGGATTTTGGCATACCGAACATCCAGCGAATCATATCAACATCATGAACCTGATAGTCCAAAACAGCACTGCCGGAAAGTTCATAATCACGGAACCAGTTCATCCAACCCATATCAGCGTCAGAACCACCCTCACGACGGAAGTCTGCACTGATTACTCTTCCGTATTTTTTACTGTCAATGATTTTTTTGATTTCCATAGCGCCTTCATTAAAGCGGTTGCAATATGCAATCATAAGCGTTTTTCCGGTTTCTTTTGCAGCTTCAACCATTTGCTCTGCCTGCTCTACCGTTCTTGCCATAGGTTTCTCAGACAAAACATTAAAGCCTGCTTTCATTGCCTTAATCGCCATTTCTGAATGAAGGAATGTAGGCGTACAAATATCTATATAATCAAGATTTCCAGCCTCTGCCTTGATCATTTCATCAAAATCTGTGTAAAGACGGGCATTGTCAAAGCCGTTACGGAACTCTGCCTCTAAGCGTTCCGGACGAATATCGCAAATAGCTACCAATTCAGCTTCATTGCTTTTAAAAAGGCGCTCATATGCCTCCCTATGTACTGCAGAAATACTACCATTACCAACAAGACCTACTTTTAACATAACAATTTACCTTCTTTCAAATAGTTTTATATAAATATTTTTATAAGACTTTTTATAAGGTTTAGAACGGAATTAATTCATCATTCATCGGACTGCCATATTCACTGATACCAAACACCTCAGCAAATAATGTGGTCTTGCCCTTTTCGCCATAGCGCTCAATCAGCTTATCACGATGTGCAACAGCAGGCTTTGCCTCTCTGTATTCGCTCTGTGCGCCAATTAAGTTCTTTGCTAAAAATTCCTCATCAATGGGTGTGCCATCGCGGGGAACGCGGGGCTCATGAAGCCATTCTAAGCGCTCTTCCGGTGTTTCAGGAACCTGGTCCAATGTGCCCTTTGTATAAGGAAGCCATTCAAAAAGCTGAGATTCATGAAGTGCAAGCATTTTAAACTTGTCATCAATAACATCATCAATACTTACAGCAATATCTGCTTCAAAAGGCGGATTCTGGAAATGATCATAGAAATACAGAATTGTCGGTGTTTTTTCCATTGCAGGAACATCCGGGCAGTAATGGGGAACAATCAAAAGATAGGAAGCATCCTGCACTAAGATTGACGCATTACGATGGTCTGCATGATAGTCGTTGGGACGACTGCAGAAAATAATGTCTGGATTAAACTTACGGATTTCGCGAACCAATCTTGCTCTGGTATCCAAATCGGCATAAAGCTCACAATCTGGGCTATCCTCCCATACATCGTACTCAATACCTGCAAACTTTGCAACAGCCAAGGATTCGCCACGACGACGCTTTGTAATTTCTTCAGCAGAAAGTTCGTGGTGTCCCCCGCAACCATTACACATTGCAAGGAATTTTACCTTGTGACCTGCTCTTGCGTATTTCAGCGCCAAGCCACCGCAACGAAAATCGCAATCGTCCGGATGAGCACCAATCATCATTGCTCTAATCTCTTTCATATTTATGTAGTCCTTTCATAATAAAATTTTCCTGTTAATTAGCTAATCAAAGATTCCAAATATACCTTGATTTCATCAATTTCTCTTTCGTGATTGGGGTCATCATAGTTTTCGCGTTCAATTGTAAGATACCCATCGTACCCAATTTCACGAAGTATTTCAATTAATCTCGGGAAATCTGCATCACCTTTACCTGCAGGCACCTCAACCTTTTTACATTCTGGCGCCACAAGCTGCAATGCATCTTTTGCGTGGAAACCACGAATATATGGAGCAAGGAACTTCAGTGCAACCGCAGGACAGGAACCTCTGCCATTCATAATTAAATTTGCAGGGTCAAAATTAATGCCTAAATTGTCCGCTCCAACAGCATTCATAAGATGTACCAAAGAAAGCGGAAGCTCTTCTCCGGTTTCAAACAAGAAATACTGGTCATATTTTTTCAGTTCTGCACAAATCAGTTTTAATGCTTGCACAATACCCATGTTATCCGGGTGGAACGGATTGTCCGGAAGGTATCCAATGTGTGTAATAATGTCCTGAACGCCAAGTGCTCTTGCAAACGCTGCACCACGCAATAAATCATTAACACGCTGCGCACGCCATTCTGACGGAACTAAGCCCAATGTTGTATAGCAATCCGGATATTTCCAAACCCTTGGCCCTGACCATCCGCACCATACTGCTGTAATTGTAAAATTAAAGTCTTTGCAGGCACGCTTTACCTCAGATATGATATGGTCGTTATAAAGTTCCATATCAAACACCTGAAACTGTGCATTATCAAAGCCTTTTTTTGCAGCAGCGGCAATTTTGTCATAGATATTTTCATCATTCAATAAAATGGTAATTCCGATTTTCATAAAGATGTTCTCCTTACTTTAAGCAATTGTTGATATTATTAAATCAGGCAATAAACTGTTCCAAAAATTCCTTACTGTACTTAAGTTCTGCTTCATGATTGGGGTCATTAAAGTTTTCTCTTTCAATTGTGATATAACCGTCGTAGCCAATTTCACGAAGCGCCTTAAATACGCTGGGATAATCTACATCTCCCTTGCCTACTAACACTTCATTTTTTTTGAAATCGGGTGCCTCAAGCTGCAGCGCATCCTTTGCATGGAAGCCACGAATATAGGAACCAAAGAATTTTGCTGCAACATAAGCGGAAGTTGCTCTGCCGTTCATAATCAGGTTTGCAGGGTCGAAATTTATGCCTATATTTTTCATGCCGGTATCCTGAATCAAATGCATTAAAGAAAGTGGGAGCTCTTCTCCTGTTTCAAAGAGGAAATATTGGTCATAATCCTCAATTACACGGCAAATGTGTCTTACTGCCTCTACAACACCCATGTTGTTAGGATGAGACGGGTCATCCGGAAGATAGCCAATGTGTGTAATAATATCCTGAATGCCGAGCTTTCTTGCAAACTCAGCACCGCGCAAAAGTTCATTCATACGGTGTGCACGCCAATCTGCAGGAACAAGACCAATTGTAGAAAAATATCTTGGATAAGCCCAGTTCTTAGGTCCTGACCAACCGCACCACAATGCAGTAATTGTGAAATTAAAATCTTTACAAGCACGCTTTATTTCAGCAACATTTTCTTCCGTACACAATGACAAATCCCATACTTGCAACTGCGCATTGTCAAATCCCATTTTTGCCGAAAAAGCAATTCTGTCATAAATATTATCATCAACATCTAATTTAAACATTGTTCCGACTTTCATAAAAACAACTCCCCTTTTCTAATTTTAATAAGTTTACCCAGTTATCTATATTGTACCGCGTAACCCAGCATTTGTCAATTGTTTTTAAGAATTTTTTAAAGAAAAATCCGTTTTTTCGCTAACTATTTTACATTGACAATCCGATGCATACATGATAGAATTATCCGTATGATAACAAAGGAGGATAATCATATGCTCTGTAAGGTTGATGGTAGCAAACGCTACATTACTACTTTTTCAGATTACGGCGACGGAGCCATGTTGGAACAGACCTATGGTGAACATAATCACAAAAATCATATCATAGATGTTCAGGCAGAAAACGGCGCATTTATCACAGATAAAAACGGTACAAGAAGAACATTGGTTGCGCCCGGTGCCGCAAGAGACGAGTCAATTGCTGTAAATATTAACGGATTATATATGGCCGGAAACCACGGTGTTCTTTGTGCACACATCACCGCAGATGGACACAACAAAACTGTTGCAGATATTGGAACACTATGGGAAGACGCACAAGGCACACGATGGGTATTTGCCGGTTTTGACGAAAGCGAAGGCGAAAAATATATCAAACTGGTCTGTGACGAAAAAACGCCGGGCGAGAATAACTATGTTTTTAACAGCGTGGTAGCTACAACAAAGGCTGACGGAACCGAACATAAAGTTTTAACCCGCGTTATAGACGGCAAATTAACAAACGAAACAATCCCTTTTTCTGCCACCACTGCCGCCAATCAGCTCTACCCCTTTATCAAAGACAGAGTGGGTACTGTGACGGCAGTACATAACGGCGTGGAAACTGTAATTGATTTAGGCGAAAGCCAGACCTTTTATGCAGACCGCATTATAATGAACGAAACATATACATTGACAGATCCTACATATTTGACAAAATCTCTGCAGGAAAATCGCCCTGCAAACGGATATGCGTCTTTAAGTGATGTAGATTATACAAAAGATGCCCCTGAGATTTTCAAATACGAACAGACCATTACCATCATGGAAGACGGTACGGTCATCACCGAAGTAAACCACAAAATTTTATCAGATTTTGCGGAAATGTATTATTTTGGATACGCCTATTACATGAAAGCCGATTTTGGTGGCGGCATCTGGCGTACAGTTCCCGGACAAGTTCCATTTTCTCAGTATTCTCTCGTTGTGAATCCGGATGGTTCTATAAAAAAGTCCGCAGAAAAAAAAGAATTTGATTTTGGCTTGCCATACAAAATCTACCAGGAACAAAATGGATTACCTGCTTATAAAGATTATCCGTGGGTTGCTTATACCGGTTCTGATACATGGGTAAATCCGGATGGCCCCGCACCCAATCGAATGATTGACCACATGAAAAATGCAAATAACAGGACGGAAATGGGTTTTGTAAGCGGATTTTTACCGCTTTATGATGGTACTCCTGAAAACAGAAAGTTATACTGCAAACAGAACATGTTTTACTATAAAAGTTTAAAAGCATATCCTTTCTTTATAAGCGGCGATTCAGGTAACACAGTGGGAATAACACCCAAATCAAAGACGAATTCTACCATAAAGGGTGTGTTCTATAAAAAATATCAGGATATTGCAAAGTACAGCGACAAGGTTTCTGTTTACACTATAAACTACAATAATGATATATATTATTACATCGACTTCTTAGAGGCAGACACCATAAGCGTGCCTGTTACCGGCGCAATTTCCGAGGTTGTTGAAAATGTAGGAAATGTTTCCTATACAGTTACCAACGGAATGATGACCGTTTCCGGTGATGCAAGAGATTCTCTTGTAATCAGGACCACATTCGCGTAATTTGTCAAATAGCGCCATAACAAAAACCGACAAGCAAAAAGCTTGTCGGTTT
>JAZPYM010000003.1:0-2571 GCA_045544215.1 Congzhengia sp. | reverse complement strand
TCAAGATTCTTCCATATGAAGTTTCCGTCCTCCAACACCATATATCCGTGCCAGGACTCCTCCTTGGGAATCGATACCGAACCGGGGTTTAGGTAGCGAATGCCCTCTTTCATATAATCAATCGGAACATGGGTGTGTCCTGACAGAACCACCTCTCCCGGTTGCAGAGCAGGAAATTCATGATGGCCGTGCGCGGCATAGATTGTCATACCCTCCCAACAAATCACGGCAGAATCAGACAAAACCGGAAACTCCAACATCATCTGGTCCACCTCCGTATCACAGTTCCCTCTGACGCAAAGGAGTTTCCCCTTGATTTTGTTCAGCATCGCCGCTACTTCTTTGGGTGCATACCCTGCCGGAAGATGATTCCGCGGACCATGATAGAGCAAATCCCCCAAAAGCAATACCTTAGCGGGATTTTCCCGTTCCACTGCTTCCATCAAATGTCGGCAATACTCTGCCGATCCGTGTATGTCCGATGCAATCAATAATTTCATAGAAAATTCCTCCTGTGCAAAAACTGGCTTTTATCAAACCGTGGCAAAAATCATGATTTCGCCATTATCATGCATTTCATTTTTTATAAGGTACATAAGGTTTCGATTCCAAATCCATATCGGTGACGATTTTTATAAAATTAGAACCAAAAACATCTTTTGCTTATTGCTTTTCTCTACTTAAAATAAAAACTGAGCCAAGTATTAAAACGATGCCTATTACAGAATACACCGAAAGTTTTTCTCCCAATACGAGCACACTTAAAATCGTTGCCGCCATTGGCTCTATGATTCCTAATGAGGATGCCGTTCCCGCAGGAATTTCACTAAGCGCCAGTGTATATAAAAAATAAGGGAGAATGCAGGCAAAAACACCAACCCCAAGGCAAAGTAAAATGACAACAGGCGGATTAAGGGAAATACATTCCATAAGTCCTATGGGATTTGCAACGAAAAGTCCCGCAACCGCACTGAACAAAAAGCAGTACAAATTTGCTTTAATGGGACTGATTCCTTTATTCATCTCGATTTTTGTAATAATGTTGTAAGCAGCATAAGCAATCCCCGACAAAAATCCAATGAAAATCCCCATGCTGTCTGCCTTGAATCCCCCTATAATTCCCGATGTAAATGCACCTCCAATGAGCATGCCGAAAACCGCAATCAATTTTTTGCAGTTTCGTTTTTCACCCAAGAACAAAACAGAATAAATCATAACAAATATAGGAGCAGTATACATAAGCACAACAGCGGTAGAAACCGATGTTAACTGCATTGACTGGTAATAACAACTTGCAGTTAGAAAAAACGAAAGCCCTCCGCCTGCAAACAAAATCATTTCTTTAAAATTTGTTTTAAACAGTTTTCTGTCAGACAGAATAACAAATACAACCATGCACAAAAAAGCAACAAGCCCTCTCACCAGGGTCATTTGTAAAGAGGTAACTCTGAAAGGCGCAAGATATTTAACAAATATCCCGCTTGTACCCCACAAAACACTCGCAAGTATTATGTACAAAAGCCCAAAGTTCTTCATTGTTAATTCTCCTTGTATAAAAACTGCATCATTTAGATTCCGGTCCTTTTGGGGGAGGCATATGTGCCGAAGATTCCCTCGGGATGAAAATCATTTTTTATGACATCACAAACTCTTCCGCCGCATTTCTTACAGAACAGCCAAAACGATTCCGAAAATAATAATTCCTGCACACCAAAGCTTTCGCGCTATTTTTTCTCCGTAAACAAACTTTCCGCTGAGAATTGCCACAATTACCGCGCTTTGCTTGAGGAGTGTCATAACTGTTACCTGACTTGACTCATAAGAATTGGCAATGAAAAGTAAGCGGTCCCCCGCAATCAGAAGAAAGCTCAGAATATAGATATACGGATTTTTTGCACAACCGCGGATATCTACTTTTTGCCCTTTCATCCGGATATATGTATAGTACATTACAGAAAGCATAAGCATAAACCAGAACTGAAGCTGGATACTGCTGACAGCTTTTGTCGACATAATATACTTGTCCATTATTCCGGATACCGCGTTCAGAAGACAGGAGAAAAGAACAAGCCACACATATCGGCTATCTGTTTTTCTGTCAGTTGAATCCTTTTTCCGATTCGCAAGATACAATCCGGTGACAACAAGAAGCAAGCTTATAATTCCCTTTAATGTAAGGCTTTCACCCAGGAAAATCACGCCCATAAGGGTGGAAAAAACAACACGCGACAAATCCATAACGCTATAAAAACCGACCGACAGTTTTTTCACTGCTGCAAAAGTCGCAAGCCATGCAAAGAAAATGACAAAAGACTTTACGGCTATTAAAGCGAAGGTGGCGGCATCAACAGAAAATACATCTCGCGCCATCGGTACCGTCATCAAGAAACCAATAAATGTATATGCAAACAATGAGCTTAACAAATCGTGTTTTTCAAGTATTTTCTTTTTGATTGGTTCGCGGGCACCTTTGAATATGCCGTATAATAAAACAAAAATTACCCAAAGTTCCAAGATGACATTCTCCTTTGTTTAACACTCTTACTATAAAGACTGTATAAACTAGATGCC
>JAZPYM010000002.1:0-1585 GCA_045544215.1 Congzhengia sp. | reverse complement strand
GCGTCTTATCAATCTGATGAACGCATGGCGGCACGAAATAAAAGAACTGATGGGCGGTATGGGTATCAACTCCATCGAGGCTCTTCGCGGCAATCGGCTGATGCTCCGTGGTGTCGGACTTACAGATAAAGAACTTGAGATTCTCGGCATCTCTCATGCGGGAGAGTGAGGTAATATTATGAGTAAAACATTAAAACTTGTCATTGCGGCGTTAATGGCTTCAATGGTATGTGTTGCAACAATGGTTATAAAAATCCCTATACCAGCTACGGGTGGATACATTAACCTTGGCGACTCTATTGTACTTTTATCGGGTGTCGTGCTCGGTCCATTATACGGCGGACTTGCAGCAGGTCTTGGTTCAGCACTTGCAGATCTGCTTGGCGGATATGTTGCTTTTGCTCCCGCAACCTTTATAATAAAAGCACTTATGGCCGTAGTAACAGGATTGATTATACGAACAAATCCCCAAAAACATATAGTGAACTTTGTTTTTGCAAGCCTTATATCTGAAATAATTATGATTTTGAGCTACTTTGCATTTGAAGCAACAATTATGGGTTATGGTTTAGCTGCAGCAGGAGCCATCCCCGGGAATGCCATTCAAGGAACTGCAGGAATCGTAATTGCAACAATGTTAATGCCAATTCTCGGTAAGCTTAATCTTTCTCCGTTAAGAAAAGACAAGCCTGCCCCGAAACGGAGGAATGATGAACAGTGAAACGAGTATATGTAAATGAAGAGTGGTGCCTTGATTGCCACTTATGTGAATATTACTGTGCTTTTGCCAATTCCGGTATGACTGATATGGCAACGGCACTCAAAGGCAAACCGATTTATCCCCGTATCCACATTGAGGGAAATGATAAAGTATCTTATGCGGTATCCTGCCGTCACTGTACCGACCCTATCTGTGTCAAAAGCTGTATTGCCGGTGCAATCTCAAAATCGGATGGCGTTGTGCGTGTGGACAAAAATAAGTGTGTCGGTTGCCTTACCTGTGTATTGGTATGTCCTTACGGATCCCTCGCTCCCGATGAAAGCGGTGTGATGCAGAAGTGTGAGCTTTGCCTGCAGAACACCTGCGGAGAGCCTGCTTGCGTAAAAGGATGCCCCAACAGAGCAATTGTTTATGAAGAACGAGGTGAGTACGAATGAAGCAGTATGTTGTTATAGGTAACGGTGTGGCTGCTGTTGGTTGTATCGAGGGCATCCGCAGTGTGGATAAAGACAGCAAAATCACAGTTGTTTCCGAAGAGAATTATCCCGTTTACTGCCGTCCTCTTATCTCGTATTATCTGGAAAACAAAACCGATCCCGAACGTATGAACTATCGAGGTGCCGATTTTTACGAGAAAATGGGCTGTGACGTATTTTACGGAAAAAAGGTTATCAAAATTAACACTGATTCAAAAAATGTTGTGTTGGATGATGGTGCCAAGTTGCCTTATACAGAAGTTTGTGTTGCAACCGGTTCGGCTCCTTTCGTTCCTCCCTTTGAAGGACTTGATACGGTCGAGAAAAAGTTCAGTTTTATGACACTTGACGATACCTTTGCACTTGAAAAAGCAATCAACAAAGATAG
>JAZPYM010000001.1:0-42316 GCA_045544215.1 Congzhengia sp. | reverse complement strand
TTTTTAACCACGATTGACAGCGTGAAGTTTGAAGATGCACTTTTAGAGGATGCTTATCGTAAATACTTATCTGTTCGCGCAGAACTTGGCAGAACAAAACCCATTAACCTCATGGATATTGCCACCCTGGCAGTGAAATATCTACGCAAAAACGGCAAGCTGGAAAAATTAGATGAGTCGGAAGAAATTAATGCTTGTACTGTGAAAATGGATGTGGAGATTGATGGGAAAACAGAGCCGTGGCTTTTGCTCTTTAAGAACGAAACCCACAACCATCCCACAGAAATTGAGCCTTTTGGCGGTGCTGCGACTTGTATTGGCGGTGCCATTCGTGACCCGCTTTCCGGCAGAGCATATGTGTATAGCGCTATGCGTGTAACCGGTGCGGCAAATCCGCTGACATCGGTGCAGGATACCATTGCGGGTAAATTACCCCAGCGCAAAATTGTGACAACTGCTGCAGCAGGCTATAGCTCCTACGGTAACCAAATCGGTCTTGCTACCGGTCAGGTAGACGAGCTTTATCATGACGGTTATGCCGCAAAGCGTATGGAAATCGGTGCAGTAGTTGGTGCAGCGCCGGCGGAAAATGTACGCCGTGAGCGCCCGATTCCGGGAGATTGTATCATTCTTCTGGGCGGCAGAACCGGTCGTGACGGCTGCGGCGGCGCAACGGGTTCTTCTAAATCTCATAATGTAGCCTCTTTAGAAAGCTGCGGTGCAGAGGTGCAAAAGGGTAACGCGCCGGAAGAAAGAAAACTGCAAAGATTGTTCAGAAACAAAGAAGCGTCCCTTTTAATTAAGCGTTGCAACGACTTTGGCGCAGGCGGTGTTTCCGTTGCCATTGGTGAGTTGGCAGACGGTCTTTGTGTAGATTTGAATAAAGTGCCCAAAAAATATGAGGGCTTAGACGGAACAGAGCTTGCCATCAGTGAATCTCAGGAGAGAATGGCTGTTGTGGTAGCGCATGATGATGCAGATCGTTTTGTGGCATTGGCTGAAAAAGAAAATTTAGAGGCAACCAAGGTTGCATATGTAACAGAAGAACCAAGACTGGTGCTAAACTGGAATGGCAAAAAAATTGTGGATATCTCTCGTGAATTTTTAAATTCCAACGGCGCAGAAAAGCACATTTCTATTACGCCTGCTGCACCGAAAGCGTATGCATCTGATTTCTTAAAGGACGATTTTGCAAAAAGTATAAAAGGTCTTGCAAAAGACCTAAACATTTGCTCTAAGCGCGGTCTTTCCGAGCGGTTTGACTCTACTATTGGCGCAAATACGGTGCTCATGCCTTTTGGCGGCAAGCATCAGTTGACACCGGCGCAAAGTATGGTGCATAAAGTGGCGGTGGAAAAGGGACACACCAACACCTGCTCCTTAATGGCATGGGGTTACAATCCGTATATTGCAGAAAAAAGCCCCTATCACAGCGCATACTTGGCTGTTGTGGAATCTGTTTCGAAGCTTATTGCCAGCGGTGCAGAATTTAAAGATGTATATTTAACTTTCCAGGAATATTTTGAAAAACCGTTAAAAGACGGAAAACGCTGGGGCAAACCCCTGGCAGCGCTTCTTGGTGCGTTTCGCGCGCAACTGGATTATGAAATTGGCGCCATTGGCGGTAAGGATTCTATGAGCGGCAGCTTTGAGGATATTGATGTTCCGCCTACCTTGGTTTCCTTTGCGGTTACAACGGAACATGTAAAACACATTGTTTCTCCTGAGTTTAAGGAAGCAGGCAGTAAAGTTGTTCTTCTTACACCGGATTATGATGAGAACAATCTGCCCAAGGCAGACAGCGTGAAAAAAATCTTCGCAATCATTTCTGATTTGGTTCGCAAAGGTAGCGTAAAGGCAGCTTATACCTTAGGCATGGGCGGCATTGCTGAGGCAGTTTTAAAAATGTCTTTAGGAAATCATGTCGGTTTTCGGTTTGCAGAGGATGTTGCTCTTGCAGATATCTTTGCTTACGGCTACGGCAGCTTTGTTTTAGAGGTGGCAGAAGATGTGACCGTTGGTAAAACCATTGGTGAAACTACCAAAGAATTTGCAATTTCCTTCCAAAAGGAAACTGTTTCAGGCGAGGAACTTCTTTCCGGCTATGAGGAAACCTTAGAGCCAATCTTCCCCACCCAAACAGATGGTAAAAAGGACACTTTGGACAACATCTCTTATATGGCAGAAAATCGGGTTGCTCCTAAAATCAAGGTGGCAAAGCCGAAGGTATTGATTCCGGTATTCCCGGGTACCAACTGTGAGTATGACACCGCAAAGGCGCTGGAAACTGCAGGCGCTGAGGCAGATATCTTTGTGATTAAGAATTTAACACCGCAAGCGGTTTCAGAATCAACCGCCGAATTTGCAAAGAGACTTTCCGATTCTCAGATATTGTTTGTACCAGGCGGTTTTTCCGGCGGAGACGAGCCAGATGGTTCCGGTAAGTTTATTACCGCGTTTATGAGAAATGCAGTTATCAAACAGGAAATTATGACGCTTCTAAAACAGCGTGACGGTCTTGTTTGTGGTATTTGTAATGGTTTCCAGGCAATTGTGAAGTTGGGCTTGGTGCCCTTTGGCGAAATTATTGACACAGACGAAAATTGCCCAACCCTTACCTTTAACACCATTGGTCGTCACCAGTCAAGACTTGTGCGTACCAGGATTGCATCCAACAAGTCGCCCTGGCTTTCCAAGACACAAGTGGGAGACATTTATACTGTACCGATTTCTCATGGCGAGGGCAGATTTATTGCAAGTGACGATGTGCTTAAAAAGATGATAGAAAATGGACAAATTGCAACCCAGTATGTAGATTTGGATGGCAATGCAACCACAGATATTTCATTTAACCCCAACGGCTCTGTTTTGGCCATCGAAGGTATTACTTCGCCGGATGGCAGAGTGTTTGGTAAAATGGGACACTCCGAGCGTATCGGCAGCGGACTTTACAAAAATGTTCCGGGAACCTTTGACATGGGTATGTTTACATCGGCAGTGGAATACTTTAAATAAGTTGTCTTAAGTTTAGACAATATGGCAGTATAATCTAAGAGGAGGTATATATATATGAAAAAGATTTATGAAGGCAAAACAAAGGATGTGTTTCAACTTGACAATGGTAATGTGTTACTAAAGTTTAAGGATGATTGCACAGGTAAAGATGGCGTGTTTGATCCCGGTGAAAACTCTGTTGGACTTAAAATTGAGGGAATTGGTAAAGCGAATTTAAGAACATCGGTTTACTATTTTAACCTTTTGAAAGATGCCGGCATTAAAACCCATTATGTGAGTGCTGATGTAGATGAAGCAACTATGGAAGTACTTCCCGGTAAGGTGTTTGGACACGGTCTTGAGGTTATTTGTAGATTAGTTGCAACCGGTAGCTTTATTCGTCGGTATGGCGAATATATAGAAGATGGTACACCGCTTGAGGGTGGTTATGTTGAATGTACCTTTAAGAATGATGAAAAGGGCGACCCGTTGGTAACCAGCGAGGGTCTTGCTGCCCTTGGCGTTATGAGTGAAAGCATGTTTGCCAGTATGAAAGAGCAGACACTGAAAATCACAAAAATTGTTGCAGACGACTTAAAATCCATTGGTCTTGACCTGTGGGATATTAAGTTTGAGTTTGGCTACAACAATGATGAAGTAATTTTGATTGACGAGATTGCCTCCGGTAATATGCGCGTTTACAAAGGCGATCAGATCGTAGAACCTGTAGAGCTTACGAAGCTGATTCTCGATCGCTAAAAAAACGAGGCTTATGCAGTCAGACCATGGCTGCATAAGCCTTTTTGGTTTTTATGGAAAACAGCAATGAAGTAAAAAAGGATACCCTTTTAGGGTATCCTTTTTTTTATCTAATAATTGTTTTATCTCGAACGATGGGTTCATTTAAAACCATATGAATGAATTCCTCGCGCTTTTCGCCCTCAATTAAAAACTGCACTTTATCAATGGTTCCAAGCTCTGTCAGGGAATTTACAATGGAATAAACCGCCAGTCGCTCTCCGGTAGAGCCGCCGGAATGTTTCTCAACAAATTCTTTTGATAAATTTACAAAGCAAACGCCGTTTTTTGTTTCAATAGACAATAGTTTTGTTTCTGATGGAATGGTTTTTACGCGTCCTACCTCGGTGGGGCCGCTAATTAATGCATTTACCACTGTTTTTTCTACTGTGTCGCCGTTTGCAATTTCAATGTTGCGTCGTTCGGAAACAAGATATTCCGCATTCTCATCGCTAAAATACAAAACAAGGGTGGTTTTGGGTGCTTGTGTTGGTTCGCCCTTGTTGATAACCAGGTCGCTTTCCCAAATGATGCCCAGGGGTTTTCCGTCTGCACCAATGGCGTTTTTCCCTTCTACTAAAATCTGTACACCGGTAATAAAATCTAAAGAGCAAAGGGTTTTTGCCACAGCAACAGGTGCAAGCGTTTGTTTTTTGTCGTCCTTGTTTGAAAATTCCTTAGAAAAATCAACAACTGCAGTTTCGTCCTTAATTGTGACAGAGAGAAGGGTTGTTCCGTCGCACAGAGGACTGATTTTTCCGCTGGGTGGTGTAATCAGCTGTGTGATTAAATGACGAAGTTGTCCGCGTCTTGAGGTGTCCGGCACGGTAATAGACTCTGCAACCAAATCGGCACCATCTTCACTAATATAGTATATGGCAACTGCATTTTCTGCGTCTTTTTTTGGCAATAAATCGATTTTTCCGCATACGATTAAAATAACACATACAGACAAAATCAAGATACAAAGCTGAAATAAGCGCCGTTTCATAGCATCACCTTCCTTGCTAATTTCATAGAAAGCCTATTATCATTATACAATTAATATATTAAAAATTCTTAACATTAATATTAAAATTCGCATACAACTGAAAAATGCGTTTTATAGCCACGATTACAGATCCTTTTTCATCATTTTTTTAAAGATATATCCCTCTTTTATTCCTTTATCTGACACAAAAATGTCTTTTGCGTGAAAAAATGTACCTATGGCTGCATAAATTGCCATAGCAGGCACGATGGTTTTTGCACGCTTGGGCACCAGCTGTTGCAGCAGTTGTGTCATTTCTGTTGGAGAATCTACAGCAAAGGAAAGCATGTCTGTTATCGCCTGTACCGAAAGATTTTTTTGACGCAAAATAGCTTCTGCAAGGAGCTTTGAGGCGCGTACGCCGCCGCCAACAATGCACATATTTTGATAGGTTTTGTTACAAAAGGCGTCGGTTTGCATTAAGGCATTTATCATGGCGTCTTGTATGGAGGAAATCTCCTCTTTTGTGGGAAGTGCGCCCTTTACAAAGGCGTTGTAAGTTTTGAGTGAACCCCAAGGGACAGACTGCGCAGCGGTGGGTTTTTTTTGAGAAAAGGCAATAATTTCGCTGCTGCCGCCGCCTACATCTGCCATGACGCCGTCTTGGCATGGAAAGTCGCCTGAAGCGCCGTAAAAGCTGTAAAGCGCTTCTTCTTCGCCGGTTAAAACATCCAAAGAGGTGTGGCAGGTGGTATTGATTTTTTGGCGGATTTCTTCTGTATTTTCCGCGTTTCGAATGGCAGCGGTGGCAAATACGCGGGGCGTGCAACCGTATGTGGCAGCTGTCTCAATATGTGACAAAATTGCATCTTCTGCCGCTTGGATTCCTGCCTGCGACAAAGTGCCATGTTCCATATAGCCTGCCAAATTTGCAAAAAATGCATGGTTGTAAATTTGTTTTAGGACACTGTTTTCTTCTTCATATATGCCCATTCGTATAGTGTTAGAGCCGGTATCAATCACAGCGTAACGCATCATTTCCTCCTGAAACAGAAGCCGCATGGGGAAAACCCATGCGGCGCTCATTTTTTATTTTACTACAATATTTACAAGTTTACCTGGTACACAAATTACTTTTACAACGGTTTTGCCGCTGATAAGCGCCTGGATTTTCTCGTTTGCAAGAGCGGCCTTTTCCATTTCCTCGCGGGAAAGGCTTGTTGAGATTTCAATTTTGTCCTTTACCTTTCCGTTAATCTGTGCCACAATTTCTACGGTATCGTCTATTGTTTTTGCCTCATCAAACTGGGGCCAGGTGGTTTCGTGCAAATAGCCTTCAAAACCTGCATTCTGCCACATTTCTTCTGTCATATGCGGCGCAGAGGGATTCAGCAGGGTGATATACGTTTTCAGCTCGCCACGGGTAATGCTTCCCTTTTTGTAAATGTCGTTGAGTAACGCCATCAGGGTAGCAATAGCGGTGTTAAACTTCATTTTTTCAATATCGTCTGAAACCTTTTTGATGGCTTTGTGGAATGCTTTTTCCAAATCCGCGCTATAGCCCTCTTCTTCGGTTACCATGGTCTGTAAGTTCCAAACACGCTCAATAAAGCGGTAGCAGCCACGGACACCACTGATTGCCCAAGGGGTTGACTGGTCGAATGCGCCGATAAACATTTCGTAGGTACGGAAAGTATCTGCACCAAATTCGTCTACCATGTCGTCCGGGTTTACTACATTTCCGCGGGATTTAGACATCTTTTCGCCGTTTTCGCCCAGAATCATGCCGTGGGATGTACGCTTGTTGTACGGCTCAGGAGTGGAAACAACGCCGATGTCATACAAGAATTTGTGCCAGAAACGAGAATACAAAAGGTGCAGGGTGGTATGCTCCATACCGCCGTTGTACCAGTCTACCGGCATCCAGTAGTTTAATTTTTCAGTTGCTGCCAGGGCAGAATCGTTTTCCGGGTCAATATAGCGGAGGAAATACCAGGAAGAGCCTGCCCATTGGGGCATGGTGTCGGTTTCCCGTTCTGCCTCACCGCCACAATGGGGGCAGGTGGTTTTCACCCAATCGGTCATTTTTGCCAAGGGGGATTCTCCGTTTTCGCCGGGCTCAAAGTTGTCTGTTTCCGGCAACATCAAGGGAAGCTGGTCCTCAGGGAGAGGCACCCAGCCGCATTTTTTACAATATACCAGCGGAATTGGCTCGCCCCAATAACGCTGGCGAGAGAATACCCAGTCACGCAATTTATAGTTCACTTTTCTGGTTCCAATACCTTTTTCTTCAAGGAAATCAATCATTTTGCAGATGGCATCCTTGACCTCCAGGCCATTTAAAAAGCCGGAATTTACCAGTTTGCCACTGTAGGTGTCGGTGTAGGGTGCTTCCTGGACATTTTCGCCTCCTGCAACCACCTCAATAATGGGCAGATCAAACTTCTTTGCAAATTCCCAGTCGCGCTCGTCGTGGGCAGGAACCGCCATAATGGCACCTGTTCCGTAGCTGGTTAATACATAGTCGGAAATAAACACGGGTATTTTTTCGTTGTTTACGGGGTTGATTGCCATAATGCCGCAAAGCTTTACGCCGGTTTTTTCTTTAGAAAGCTCGGTGCGTTCAAACTCCGATTTTTTTGCCGCTTCTTGCTGATACGCACGAACCTGGTCAATGTTTTCGATTTTATCTGCATATTTTTCAATAATTGCATGCTCGGGAGAAACAACCATGTAGGTTGCGCCAAACAAGGTATCTGCCCGGGTGGTGTAAACGCGGATGGTATCGCTTATTCCGTCAATGGCAAATTCAAGTTCTGCACCTTCAGAGCGACCAATCCAGTTTTTCTGCTGGATTTTTACTTTTTCTATGTAGTTAAGGTCGTCCAAATCATCAATTAGACGTTGTGCATATTCTGTGATTTTCAGCATCCATTGGCTCTTGTTTTTCTGCACAACTTCGCTGCCGCAACGCTCACATACGCCGTTTACAACTTCTTCGTTTGCAAGACCTACCTTACAGCCGGTACACCAGTTAATTGGCATTTCTTGTTTGTATGCCAAACCCTTTTTAAACAGTTGGAGGAAAATCCACTGGGTCCATTTGTAGTAGCGTGCATCTGTTGTGGAAATTTCTTTTGTCCAATCGAAAGAAAAGCCAATGCTTTGAAGCTGGCGCTTAAAATTGTCGATGTTATTCTTGGTTACAATTGCCGGGTGAATTTTATTTTTAATGGCATAGTTTTCCGTAGGCAGACCAAAAGCGTCCCATCCCATAGGATAGAGCACATTGTATCCTTCCAGGCGTTTTTTTCTTGCCACAATGTCTAAGGCGGTGTAGCTTCTGGGATGGCCTACATGAAGGCCCTGTCCTGACGGGTAGGGAAACTCTACCAAGCCGTAAAATTTGGGCAGTGAAAAATCATCCTTTGCTGCAAAGGTGTTTTCGCTATACCATTTGTCCTGCCATTTTTTTTCAATTTCTTTAAAATTGTATTCCATGAAATAATCCTCCAAATTTATGAAAATTATGCATTGATAATGTCGTCAACATTTATTTTTTCTGCGTCGTCCCACAGTTTTTCCAAACTGTAAAATTCGCGGGTTTCCTTGTTGAAGATATGCACGATAATGTCGCCGTAGTCCAAAATAATCCAATTCATGCTATCTTTTCCCTCGCGGGACAAAAGCGGGATATCCAGTTTGTCAAATTGCTCCTCCACACTGTCGGACAGCGCGCGGACCTGGGTGGTGGAATTGGCAGAGCAAAGAACAAAATAATCTGCTAAAATGGTAAGTTCGCCTACCTTTAAAAGTGCAAGGTCAAATCCCTTTTTGTCGTCTAATGCTTTGACTGCCGTTTTTGCTTTTTCAAAGGAATTCAGTAATTCCATGTGGTATGCCTCCTTATGCAAAAGTGCGCGGTAATACGCTTCTGCCTCTGCAGTTTGTGTATGTAGTGTGCGCCCCTTTCGCGCTACATTTGCAATGCCAAGCTCCAATCCGTAAAGCACGGCTTCGTCCAGATTTTGGCGGCACAGTGCGCGTAGTTCTGCAAGGCCCTCAAAGGGCTTGCGGTTGGGCTCAATAATGTCGGCAAGGTATAACACTTTTTCAAGCGGTGTCATGTCTGGCCTGCCCAATGTGTGATATTGGATGGCTCCCAAAATATCTTCGTCGGTAATTCCAAATTCAATTTCTGTAAGACGGGCGCCTAAATCTGCGTGAATGAGTGCGGTGCTTTCTCGTTTTATGGGGTCTAAGTGAATGCCCAACTCATCGCACATGGCAATTTGTGTTTCACGGTCAATTTGCTTTGCGCAATCGTGCAAAAGCCCTGCAATCATTGCTTTTTCCTTATCAACACCAAACCGCTCTGCCATTTCCACGGCGGTTTCCATTACGCCGATGGAATGGGTATATCTGTGCTCTGTCAGCATGGTGCCAAGTTTTTCTTTCATTTGTTCCGTTGTCATTTGCGGCTCCTAAAGGTATAGTTTATTTGCTTTAATATATTCTGCAACAGCGTGGGGAATTTGAGAAAAATCCCGTTTTGCTGCCTGCAGTTTTTGGCGAATCATGGTGGAGGAAACGGGCATGGCAAAGTCCTCTAAAAAAAGGACGCGAGGCGGTGTTTCATCACCACTGAATTTTTCAAAATATTGGTTGGGGGCAATTTCAGGACGAGATACCACGATAAAGGTGCAGAGGGAAAGCAGCACCCTGTAATTTTTCCACAGAGGAAAATCACGGAATGAATCCCCGCCAACGAGAAAGAAAATCTCATCGTTTGGAAATTGCTCCTTAAAATGGGAAATGGTCAGATAGGAATAGTTTGGCTCGCTTTTCATAAGTTCAAAATCTGACACAGAAAAAGCGGGTTCGTCTTTGGTTGCAAGCTGCACCATGTTAAATCGATGCTGCTTGTCTGTTATATTTTTTGCAGACTTATGGGGCGGATTTCCAGCCGGAATAAACAAGATTTCATCCAGAGAAAACTCTATAAGCACCCGCTTTGCCAAAGCAATATGTCCCATATGTATGGGGTCAAAGGTGCCGCCAAAAAGACCGATTTTTCTCATTGCACGACTCCTTTCCCCACTATGATGTCCTTATTTTAGTGTAATTGTTCTTTTTTTCTCGTCTTTTGCCTGTCTATAAAGGACAAACACCTTGCCGATGACCTGGACAGGTTCGGCAGACAGCTGTGCTGCGATGTCATTACACGCTTCCTTTGCAGTGCAGGGGGCATTGTCCAGCACATTGGATTTGACCAGCTCTCTTGCATCAAGGGCGCTGTCTAATTGTTTGATTACATTTTCTGTTATGCCGTCTTTGCCAATCTGGCAGATGGACGGAACACCGTTTGCAAGACCGCGAAGGTATGCGCGTTGTTTACTGGTTATCATGTTGTTCCCGCCTTGTTATAATCGTTTTGTCAAAAGGTCTTCGTAGTGGTCTTTTGGATATGCACCAACTGCTTTTTCCACAATCTCTCCGTTTTGGAACACAAATACGGTGGGGATGCTCATCACTTCAAAACGCAGCGCCAGCGCGCCCTCCTCATCCACATTAACCTTTGCGATTTTTGCTTTTGCGTCAAATTCTTGTGCCAACTGGTCCATCACAGGCCCCACCATTTTGCAGGGACCGCACCAGGGCGCCCAGAAATCAACCAAAACAGGAACGCTTGCGGATAGCACCTCGGCATCAAAATTTTCCTTTGTAAGATGTAAAATTGCCATAATACACTTCCTTTTTTCAAATTAAGAAAAGCCCATTATAGTTTTCCTATTTATACAATATTATTATACAGGGAACAGACAAAAAAGTCAAATGTTTCGGGACAAAAAATGAAGAAATATGTTGATTTTTTTCTCATGACAAGGTACAATAAGAATAGTAATCATATAAAAAGGAGAAGGTTATGGGCTTTGTTCATCTGCACACACATACGGAATACAGCTTTTTAGACGGCGCCTGCCGCATAGACAAGCTGCTGGACCGTGCAAAAGAATTGAATATGAACGCCTTGGCAATTACGGACCACGGGAATATGTGTGGCGTGATTGACTTTTATAAAGCTGCGGTTGCCCGCGGTATTAAGCCCTTAATCGGCTGCGAGGTGTATGTGGCGGCAAAGGATTTGCACCAGAAAAACCATGACAATGGTAACACCACCCACCATCTTGTTTTGATTGCAAAAAATATGACAGGGTATCGCAATCTGATAAAAATATCCTCAAAAGGCTTTATGGACGGGTTTTATTATAAGCCTCGTGTGGATTTTTCCGTTTTAAAAGCGCATGCTGAGGGGCTGGTTTGTTTGTCTGCATGTCTGGCGGGGGAAATTCCCCAGGCAATTTTGAAAGGCGATGAGGCACGGGCAAAGGAGCTGATTGCAAAGTACGCTGATTTGTATGGTAAAGAGAATTTCTTTTTGGAAATTCAAAACCATGGCATTGCAGAGCAAAAACGGGTAAACGGCTTTTTGATTCCTTACGCAAAAGAGGTAGGAATCGGCTTGGTTGCCACCAACGATGTGCATTACATAGAAAAAAAGGATGCTAAATATCAGGATTTGCTCATGTGCATCCAGACCAACCGCAAGGTGGCAGAAACGGACCGCATGGCATTTGAAACTGATGCGTTTTATCTAAAAAGCGAGGCGGAAATGGAGGCGCTGTTTGGTCAAGTACCCGAGGCGCTTTCCAATACACAAAAAATTGCCGATATGTGTGATTTGGAATTTGAATTTGGCGTTTTAAAACTGCCGAAATTCCAGGTCCCAAATGACGGCGACTCCTTTACATATTTAAAAACCCTTTGCTATGATGGGATGAAACAACGCTACGGAGAATCGGAAGAAGCCCGTCAGCGTCTTGACTTTGAGCTTCAGGTTATCCGGGACATGGGCTATGTGGACTATTTTTTAATCGTCTGGGATTTTATCAAATATGCCAAAGATCACAATATCCCCGTTGGACCGGGGCGTGGCTCTGCTGCCGGCAGTGTGGTGAGCTATTGCCTTCGTATTACCAACATTGACCCCATTCGATTTGGCTTGATTTTTGAGCGGTTTTTAAACCCCGAACGCGTCAGCATGCCGGATATCGATGTGGATTTTTGCAACGAGGATAGACAAAAGGTCATTGACTATGTGGTGGAGAAATACGGTCGTGACTGTGTTTCCCAGATTATTACCTTTAACAAAATGAAAGCAAAAAACGCCATTCGTGATGTAGGGCGTGTTTTGGATATTTCTTATAGCGACACCGATGTCATTGCAAAAATGATTCCCTTTGACTTGAAGATGACCATTGAAAAGGCACTGACACTGAACGCCGAGCTTAAGGAAAAATACGACAGTGATGCCACGGTGCGCGAACTGATTGACGATGCCATGGCGCTGGAGGGCTTGATTCGCAATGCAGGTACCCATGCTGCCGGCGTGGTAATTTCGCAAAAGCCCCTGACGGAGTATGTGCCGCTTCAGAAAAATGATGATGTGTTAATCACCCAGTTCCCCAAGGATACCGTGGAGGAATTAGGACTTTTAAAGATGGACTTTTTGGGGCTTCGCAATCTTGGCATCATTAAAGACGCCATTGATATTATCAAAAAATCTACAGGGGAAGAAATCGATATTGATAATATCAGCCTAAACGAAGAAGGCGTTTATAAAATGATTTCCCGGGGGGAAACCGAGGGTGTGTTCCAGTTGGAAAGCCCCGGCATGAAGCAATTTATCAAGGAAATGAAGCCGGAGAGTATTGAGGATATTGTAGCAGGCATTTCTCTGTATCGTCCCGGTCCTATGGACCAGATTCCACGCTACATTGCAAACAAAAATAATCCCCAAAAGGTTGTGTATAAACACCCCCTGTTAGAGCCGATTTTGAATGTGACCTATGGCTGTATGGTGTATCAAGAGCAGGTTATGGAAATCGTGCGTAGGCTGGGTGGTTACTCGTTGGCACGGGCAGATTTGGTGCGTCGCGCCATGAGTAAAAAGAAAATGGATGTGATGAATGAGGAACGAAAGAACTTCATTTATGGCAAACAAAAAGAGGATGGCACAACCGAAATCGAAGGGTGCTTAAAGCGGGGCGTGGATGAAAAAGTTGCCAACGAAATCTTTGATGAAATGATGGAGTTTGCCAACTATGCCTTTAACAAATCCCATGCGGCTGCCTATGCTTTTGTGGTGTACCAAACGGCGTATTTAAAACATTTTTATCCGGCGCAGTATATGGCGGCGCTGCTTTCTTCGGTGCTTGACTCGCCGGAAAAAGTGAGTAGCTATTCTGCAGAAGCCACCCGAATGGGCATTCGGATTCTGCCCCCTGACATTAATGAAAGTGCAGCGGGCTTTACCGTAACAAACGGAGATATTCGGTTTGGTCTGGCGGTTATTAAAAATGTGGGTGTGGGTTGTGTTGAGGCGATTGTGGAGGAACGCAAAAAGCATGGCAAATTCACAAGCTATCGGGATTTTGCCAAGCGCACCTTGTCCATGGGCGTAACCAAACGAGTACAGGAATTTTTAATCAAGGCAGGAGCATTTGATGCGCTGGGAGAAAAAAGGGCGTGTCTTTTGGCAGACTTCGAAAGCATTATTGATGCCTTTGCAGACGATTTAAAGCATAACATTGACGGGCAGATGTCCCTTTGGGGAGAGGAAACAGAAACGGTGGAAGTTTTCTCAGCCAATCTCCCTGAATTTCCCCAAAAGGAACTGTTAAAGCTTGAAAAGGAAAGCATCGGCTATTATATATCCGGTCATCCTTTAAATGAATATGCATCAGAAATTGCAAGCATCTCTACAATTTCCTTTTCCCAGCTGCAAGCAACACCTGCAGAGGAGGAGGGAGATGCGGGGTTTGCTATGGACCAGACGCTACAAGACGGCATGAAGGTCAAACTCTGTGCCATTGCCACCATCATTAAAACTAAGATTACGAAAAACAACAAAATGATGGCGTTTGTCACTGCAGAAGACCTGACGGGACAGGCAGAAATTTTAGTATTTCCCAATGTTTATGAGCGGTGCAAGCAGTATTTGGTTGAGGATATGCCCATTGTGATCAGCGGTAAGCTTTCTTTTCGGGAGGACGAGGAGCCGAAAATCCTTTGTGACACCATTGTGCCGTTAGAGCATGGGGTAAAAGCAACAGAGGGCAAGCGGCTTTATATGAAATTCTCCATAGGAAAGGATTATCTGTTAGAGCGCGCCAAGGAAATTCTGGCGCAGCACACAGGCGACATCCCTGTTTACATTTTTATGGAAGAAAAAAAGATGACGGCAATTGCTCCTAAAAATTTGTGGTGCAACGGAAGTGATGAAGCGCTTTCTGCACTGAAACAACTTTTGGGAGACAACAATATTATTATTAAATAAAAGGAGATACAACATGGAATTGCATGTAACACCAGAAAACATCACAACAGAAAAATTTCAGGAAGCGGTAGATTGCGCGGCAGAAAGCGGCAAAGAGTTAGTGGTTGAACCGGGTGCTTATGTACTGGGAACCATCTTTTTGCGGGACAATCTGACCATGCATCTGAAAAAAGGCGCAGTTCTTTTAGGAACCGCTGATTTTAGCCAGTATTCTTCTGATGTAGATTTATTCACCGATGCAGTGGACAATCTGCGGGGAAAAAGCATGATTTACGCAGAAGATGTGAAGAATATTAAAATTTACGGAGAAGGCGTTATTTCCGGTCGTGGTCGTATTTTTAATGAGGATCACCCCAACTTTTTGGAGCGTCCGTTTTTGATGCGCTTAAATGGCTGCAGCCATGTAGAACTTTCCGGCTTTGAATTGCGTGATTCAGCGGCGTGGACGCTACATATGATGAACAGTGAAGACATTACCATCCGCGACCTTACAATCAAAAGCCGTGTAAACGAGAACAACGACGGCATTGATATTGACGCCTGCAGACGCGTAAATATTTCCGGCTGCAACATTGACACGGGCGACGATGCTGTTTGCATGAAGGCAACGGTGGACAGACCTTGTCGTGATATTACAGTAAAAAATTGTATCATCAGCACCAACTGGGCGGCGTTTAAAATCGGTACAGAATCCGTAGGCGATTTTGAAAATGTCAATATTTCGGATTGCTATGTATATGATTGCCGTGGCGGCGGTATTAAGCTAATTCCTGTTGATGGAGGAAATGCAAGAAATATTACCATTCAAAATGTTACATTTTTAAATACCACCGGTCCTATTTTCATTGCTAATGGCGACCGTTTGCGCGTATATCATGAGGGACATGCAAGAACAGTGGGCGGCACTGTTGAAAATGTGCTGATTTCTGATATTCACGGTGATGCTGTTAACGAAAAGGGCATTATTCACGAGGGCGCACCCTGGGGCTTTGCAAAAAGCTGTATTGTTATTTCCGGAACGCCGGATGTAAGGCTAAAAAACATTGTTATCCGTAACCTTGACATGGAAATGGCAGGAGATGTCATGGAAATGCCGGAAGGACCTGTGCCGGAAATGGGCAAGCGCTATCCTGAAATTCACAACTTTGGCACATTGCCTGCCTGGGGCGTTTATGTGCGTCATGCAGATGGTGTTCACACAGAAAATATGAATCTGAAACTAAAAAAACCGGATGTAAGATCAATGTTTGCTACAGAAGATGTGACAGATGTGAACTAAGCGGAGGAACCAATGCAAGCAAAGATTCGTGGAAATCTACTGCTGTTGCTTACTGCTTTAATCTGGGGAATTTCTTTTGTTTCGCAAAGCGTTGGGATGGACTATATCGGACCTAACACATTTAACGGAATTCGATCCCTTTTGGGTGGGCTTGTGCTGCTGCCTGTGATTTTTGTGATTGACGCAGGGAAAAAGAAAAAAGGCACCTACGAAAAATGTGACGGAAAGCGTCTTCTTTTCTATGGCGCCATTTGCGGCACGCTGTTAAGTTTGGCAGCCACATTGCAAACCTATGGGCTAAAGGAAACCACCACAGGAAAAAGCGGATTTATTACAGCACTTTATATTATTTTTGTGGCAGTGATCGGCATTTTTAAGGAACGAAAAGTGCGGATGAGAATTGTATTTGGTGTGCTTTTAGCAGTCGTGGGAATGTACTTTTTATGTCTGTTTGGCAGCACAATCAACTTTTGCTTTGGCGATTTTTTAACGCTTTTGTGCGCGGTTGTGTTTACCTTTCACATTCTTGCAATCGACCGCTTTGCACCCAAGACCGATGGCGTGAAGCTGGCATGTACACAATTTTTGGTATGCGGCACTTTAAACTGTATTGTTATGTTTTTGTTTGAAACGCCGGACTGGGCATTGATACGCATGTGCAGCACTGCCATTTTATATTCGGGCATCATGTCCTGCGGTGTGGCATACACCTTGCAAATTGTGGGCCAAAAATATACAGACCCTACCTCTGCCTCTATGCTGATGAGCCTGGAGTCAGTATTTGCAGCGCTTTCCGGCTGGATTCTTTTAGATGAAGGCATGGGAGGCTGGCAGATTTTTGGTTGCTTTTTGATGTTCTTTGCCATTGTGTTGGTACAACTGCCGGACAAAAAAAGAGAATTATAAGGAAAAGGACTGTAGCAACGCTACAGTCCTTTTCTTTATGGATTTTAAGTGCATCAATTGCGGGTTAATTATACGATACCTTGTGCCATCATTGCTTCTGCAACCTTTAAGAAGCCTGCAATGTTTGCACCGGCAATCAAATCGCCCTTCTTGCCATACTTTTCAGCAGCATCACTGCAGTTTTTATAGATGTTAACCATGATGCCGTGCAGCTTTTCGTCAACTTCTTCTCTGGACCATGCAAGACGCATGCTGTTCTGGCTCATTTCAAGAGCAGAAACCGCAACACCACCTGCATTAACTGCCTTTGAAGGAGCGATAACAACGCCATTTTCTTTCAGGTAGTTAACCGCTTCATCGGTAGTAGGCATGTTGGATACTTCTATGTAGTACTTGATGCCGTTTGCAACAATTTTCTTTGCATCTTCAAGCTGCACTTCGTTCTGTGTTGCGCAAGGCATTACAACATCTACCTTTACGCCCCATGGTTTTTCGCCTGCAACAAAGGTTGCACCAAATTTATCTGCATAATCCTGTACCTTATCACGACCGGAGGCACGCATCTCAAGCATGTAAGCTGCTTTTTCTTCTGTAATGCCGTTTTCGTCATATACATAGCCGTCAGGACCGGAGATGGTAAGAACCTTACCGCCTAACTGATTGATTTTGAGTACTGCGCCCCATGCAACATTTCCAAAGCCGGATACAGCAAAGGTTTTGCCCTTAATCATTTCGCCGTAGCCCTTTAATACTTCTTCGCAGAAGTAAACTGCGCCGAAACCGGTTGCTTCCGGACGAATCAAGCTGCCGCCGTAGGAGAGACCTTTACCTGTTAAAACTGCGTTTTCAAAGTTGTTGCAAATTCTCTTGTACTGGCCAAACAAATAGCCAATTTCTCTTGCGCCAACGCCAATGTCGCCGGCGGGTACATCAATGTGAGAGCCGATGTGACGATAAAGCTCTGTCATAAAGCTCTGGCAGAAACGCATGATTTCGCCATCGCTCTTGCCACGGGGGTCAAAGTCACTACCGCCCTTGCCGCCGCCGATGGGAAGGCCTGTTAAAGAGTTTTTGAACATTTGCTCAAAGCCTAAAAACTTGATGATACCAATGTAAACAGAGGGATGGAATCTAAGGCCGCCCTTGTAAGGTCCGATGGCGCTGTTGAACTGTACGCGGTAGCCACGGTTTACCTGCACTTTGCCGTTGTCGTCAACCCACGGAACGCGGAAGGAGATGGAGCGGTCAGGCTCTACGATTCTTTCCATAAGACCTTTTTCTTCATATTCCGGGTGTGCTTCAATTACCGGCTCAATGGATTCGAACACTTCCTGCACAGTTTGCAGAAACTCAGGTTCGCCGGGGTTTCTTTTTTTAACTGTTTCCATTACTTCGTTTAAATATTTGCTTTTAAACATGTTTTTTCCTCCATTTTTCTATTAAAAATTTTTTAAACAAAACATAAAAAAGACCGCGATGAGAACGCCTCAACGCAGCCTATACTTGGAGCTGGAGATGGGACTTGAACCCACGACCTGCTGATTACGAATCAGCTGCGCTACCAACTGTGCCACTCCAGCCCAGAATCAATCAAATATCCATTTTCTGAGATAAACTACGCGTAAAAGCCCTGACGCTCTGTTTGACACGGGAATTATTATACTATATTTTGCCTATGGTTGTCAATAAAAAATTCAAAAAAGGGCAGATAAAAACAAATTTTAAACATTCTTTTTAGGTTATTGACAGAGAATAAAAAAATATTGTATAATGAACAAACAAAAATGAAAAAGAAAGGGAACAATTCTATGGCACGAACCAAGCTTTCAGAGCGTATTCTTCCAAGCTACACCAAAGGAGAAGAAATTTTTAACATGGTATCACACATCGCAGGAGGTGCGCTGGGTGTTGCGGCGCTGGTGCTGTGTGTGGTTTTTTCGGCACTGCATCATAATGTGTATGGTGTTGTAGGGAGCGCAATTTATGGCGCTACCATGATTATTTTATACACCATGTCCAGTATTTATCATGGTTTAAAGCCACATTTGACGGCAAAAAAGGTATTTCAGGTTATTGACCACTGCTCTATTTTTCTGCTGATTGCCGGAACCTATACCCCCATCACGCTTTGTGCTTTGCGCGATTATTCTGCCTCTTTGGGTTGGTGGATTTTTGGCATCATTTGGGGCTGTGCGGTGTTGGGCATTGTTCTGAATGCCATTGACATTAAGCAGTATAGAATTTTTTCCATGATTTGTTATCTGGCAATGGGTTGGTGCATTGTGTTTGCAGCAAAGCCTACCTATCTTGCTTTGGGGCAGGGCGGCATTGCGCTTTTACTTGCCGGCGGGCTGATGTATACCATTGGTGCTGTCTTTTATGGATTTGGGAAAAAACAGAGGTATATTCATTCGGTGTTCCATTTGTTTGTGGTGGCAGGAAGTGTTCTGCATTTTCTTTGTATTTTGCTATATGTGGTTTAATAGATAAAAAAACAGGGCTGCGGAAAATCCCGCAGCCCTGTTTTTTTATTATTCTGCCTGTTTGAACATAGTACCAATACCGGTGTTGGTAAAAATTTCGAGAATGATGGAATGCAGAACGCGTCCGTCAATGATATGCACACGGCGCACACCCTCATTTACCGCTTTCACGCATGCCCGGACTTTTGGAATCATACCGCCACTGATGGTACCGTCGTGAATCAGGTTTTCGGCATCCTCTGTGGTGATTTCAAATATAATGTCATCTTTTGCGTCTTTCACGCCTTCTACATCGGTTAAGAACATCAGCTTTTCTGCGCCCATAGCGGTTGCCACTGCACTGGCAACGGTGTCGGCGTTAATGTTGTAGCTTTGTCCCTCATCGTCTGTGCCAATAGGAGCAATAACGGGAATATACTCGTCTTCGCATAAGGACTTAATGATGCCGGCGTTAACCTTTTTGATTTTACCCACAAAGCCTACATCAATTTTGTTGCCCTCAGAATCCTCGGTTAGCGGCTCGCACTCAATAATCTTTCCGTCGATACCGCAAAGACCGATTGCTTTTCCGCCGTTTAGGTTGACATTGGATACAACCTCTTTGTTGGTCTTGCCTACCAAAACCATCTGTGCAACGCGCATGGTCTGTTCGTCTGTTACGCGAAGGCCGCCGACGAAATTGCTTTCTACATTGTATGTTTTTAGCGCCTCTGAAATATCAGGTCCGCCTCCGTGGACAATGACCGGGTTCATGCCAACATATTTTAAAAGGGTAATGTCTTCCATGACAGAGTGTTTTAAGTCCTCATTAATCATGGCATTGCCGCCGTATTTAATCACGATGGTCTTGCCGTACAGTTTTTGTATGTAAGGAAGTGCCTCGGTTAAAATGCTGGCGCGTTCGATTCGTTTTTCCATTGTATTCATGTTGTTCCTCTTTTCTTACAGATAATAGCCCGCAGAAGCAATTCCCTCGTCCTCTGCTAAGTCAAACATCAGGTTCATGTTTTGTACTGCCTGCCCTGCAGCACCCTTAATTAAATTGTCAATGGCAGATACTACAATCACGCGATTTAATCGGGTGTCAACCTCAAGACCAATGTCTACAAAATTGGAACCGGCAACATGGTTGCTTTCCGGAAGACCGGCGTCGTAGATGCGCACAAATTTTTCGTTTTTATAAAAGTCCTGATACATAGCAATCAGTTCTTCTTTTGTATAAGGCTGTTTCAAATTTGCATATTCTGTGGCAAAAATTCCCCGTTTCATAGGTACAAGATGGGGTGTGAAGGAAAGGGTGATTTCCTCCCCTGCAACCAGGGAAAGCTCCTGTTCAATTTCTGATGTGTGGCGGTGGGTTGCAATTTTGTATGCCTTCATATTTTCGGTACATTCACAAAAATGATAGTCCAGTCCCAAACCGCGACCAGCACCGGAAACGCCGGATTTTGCATCGATAATAATATTTTTTGTTTCAATAACGCCGTTTTTCAAAAGTGGCGCCAAGCCCAAGATGGAGCAAGTGGTATAGCATCCGGGATTGCCTACCAATTGCGCTTTTTTTATTTCCTCTCTGTGCAATTCACAAAGGCCATAAACAGAGACCTCTAAAAGCTGGGGGCAAGCGTGCTGCACCTTATACCATGTTTCATAAGTTTTTATGTCGTTATAGCGGAAATCGCCGGATAAATCGATAATTTTTAATCCCTTTTCATAAAGCTGGGCAATGACCTGGTGAGAAACGCCGTGGGGAAGCGCGGTAAACACCACATCGCATTTTAAAGCGGCAGCATCTGCATCTGCCTCCTCTAATACAATGTCACAAACGCCGCGAAGGGCGGGGTATATTTCAGACATTTTTTGTCCCGCATAGGTTTTGGATGCCAGCATGGTAATGGTAACATCCTTGTGGGCGGAAAGAAGCCGTACCAGCTCTGCGCCGGCGTAACCGGTTGCTCCTAAAACACCTGCTCGAATCATGTAAAACTTCCTTTCTGTTTTCAAATATGTATTATTATACATCTTTTTGCATAAAGATGCAATACCCTATTTATATAAATTTTGTGTTTATTCTGTCAAAAATTTGTCTATAATGTGTAATGAAAACAAATGAGAGAGAGGAAGCAGTATGAAACGACGGATTATAAAGGGACTACTATGTGCATGTTTACTCATTGTTGCCTTTATGGGCTTTTGCGAGGCTATTTCAGAGGACATTACCAAAGGGGTTGTGAGACTGCATGTGATTGCAAACAGCGATAGCAAACAAGACCAGGCGGTGAAGCTTTTGGTGCGGGATGCGGTTTTGCAGGCATCAAAAACCTTGTCAGCAGGAACACCGATGGATTTGTCCTTTGCAGAGGAAAATAGGGAGATTCTTTTAGAGGTGGCAAACCATGTATTAAAAGAAAACAATTGTTCTTACAATTGCCAAATAGAAACGGGCATGTTTTCGTTTCCAACGCGGCAATACGATGCAATTTTTCTGCCGGCAGGAACCTATCGCGCAGTTCGCATTACCTTAGGGGAAGGCAAAGGGAAAAATTGGTGGTGTGTTTTGTATCCGCCTCTTTGTTTTACGGAGCATGCTGTGGAAAAGGTTTCTAAAGAGCAACAAAAAGCACTTTCTGATGCGGTAGGAGATGCGGGCTACCGTGCTATTTCCGGCGAGGAAGTAATGCTGATTCCTGCTTTTAAGGCGGTGGAAATCTGGAATACCATTAAGCAGAACTTTTCTCTTCAAAATAAGCCCTTGCTTCCTTTTTAGTAAAATAAGGTTGACTTTTCTGCATAACAGTGTTACAATAAATAAGTAGTATTTTTCATAAAGGCGATGACCGAAAACAAGTAGGGTGTGCCCAAACGCCAAGAGAGCTGCCGGCTGGTGTAAGGCAGAGGGGAGGACACATCTGAATACATTTTGCGAGCTCCGCACCAAACGGCTTTTGCCAAGTAGGCTGCGGCGGGTGCGCCCGTGATTGCGCTATGGCATAAGCAGGTAAATTGCTGTGCCGAGAGGGGTCTGTTTAGCGGCAGACAATTGAGGTGGTACCGCGGGAATGTTTCTCGTCCTCAGGAGTTTCCTGGGGACGATTTTTTATTTTTACAAAAGAAGGGGGAACATAATGATTCTTACACAAGTACTGGAAAACAACGCAAGTTTATATCCTGATGATGTAAGCCTGGTGGAAATTAATCCGGAGGAATGGGACAATCAAAAGCCGATTACCTGGCACGATTATGAACTGATAGAGACGGCAAAAGGTGGCGGCTATCGCAGAGAAATGACCTGGAAGGAATTTGACGAAAAGGCAAACCGCTTTGCAAATCTTTTGCTGACCAGAGGGATTCAAAAGGGGGACAAGGTGGCAATTCTTTTGATGAATTGCTTAGAGTGGCTTCCTATCTATTTCGGCATTCTAAAGGCGGGCGCATTAGCCGTGCCTATGAATTATCGTTATACGGCAGACGAAATCAAATACTGCCTAGAGCTTGCGGATGCCAGCGTTTTGGTATTCGGACCGGAATTCATCGGTCGTGTGGAATCGGTGTTTCACAAGTTAAGAGGCGTGAATACCCTTTTCTATGTGGGAGATAATGTGCCCACCTTTGCAGACAGCTATGATCGTTTGGTAACATACTGCTCCAAGAAAAAACCGGAGATAACCATTACAGAGCAGGACCATGCAGCGATTTATTTTTCTTCGGGAACCACCGGTTTTCCCAAGGCGATTCTGCATTCACATGAGGGACTGATGTCTGCCTGTGAAACGGAGCAGAACCACCACTCACAAACGAGAGAAGATGTGTTTTTGTGCATCCCACCGCTTTATCATACAGGGGCAAAAATGCATTGGTTTGGAAGCCTTCTTTCCGGCAGCCGTGCAGTGCTGCTCCGCGGAATTAAGCCGGAATGGATTTTAAAGGCGGTGTCGGATGAGGCAGCAACCATTGTGTGGCTTTTGGTGCCGTGGGTGCAGGATATTTTAGATGCCATTGACCGAGGTGATATTGATTTATCGCAATATCGGCTTTCGCAATGGAGACTGATGCATATTGGTGCGCAGCCTGTACCGCCCAGCCTGGTGCGGCGGTGGAAGGAAACTTTCCCTCACCACGAATATGATACCAACTATGGATTGAGCGAATCCCTAGGACCCGGCTGTGTACATCTGGGTGTTGAAAATATACATAAGGTAGGTGCAATTGGAAAGCCCGGTTACCGTTGGGAAACAAAAATTGTAGATGAAGCCGGCGTTTTGGTTCCCCAGGGCGAAGTAGGGGAATTGGCCGTAAAGGGTCCCGGCGTGATGCTTTGCTACTACAAAAACGAGCAGGCAACACAAGAATGCCTCAAAGAAGGATGGCTGATGACAGGCGATATGGCACAATGCGACGAGGATGGGTTTATCTATTTGGTGGACCGCAAAAAAGATGTAATCATCACCGGGGGAGAAAATTTGTATCCCGTACAGATTGAAGACTTCTTAAGAAAGCACGATGCCATTAAGGATGCGGCAGTCATTGGTATTCCGGATAAGCGCTTGGGAGAAATTGCGGCGGCAATCATTGAAATTAAAGAGGGGAAAACCTGCACAGAGGCAGACATTATGGAATTTTGCATGGACCTGCCAAGATACAAACGCCCCAAGACAATTATTTTTGATGAAATTCCCAGAAATCCAACAGGCAAAATTGAAAAACCGGTTCTGCGGGAACGATTCTGCGGTAAGGAACTGGTTAAAACACAAATCGAAAGCTGAAAGATGTAATGAAACAAGATTTTGTGTAATATTCCTGAAATATTAAATTAACAATACCACATTTAGAACGAAAAAAATATCTAAAGGAAAATAATACTAAATTTTACAAAAAAGGGCATAACAATGGGAAATAGAACCATTTTCCGTTGTTATGCCCTTTTTGTTGTGGATGCAATTTTTCTAGCACAATATCTTGTATGTTACAGTTCCATTTCAAAAAAATTAAAATTTAGAAAAAAAACACTTGATTTTTTTATGAAAATGGTTTACAATAAAATTAAAGTGGTTGAAAGTGGTGGAAAAAGGTTGAAAGGAGGTCGGGAAAAATGTTTTTTGGTGAATATAATCATGTAGTGGATGCCAAGGGCAGAATGTTCATTCCTGCAAAGTTTCGCGAAGAGCTTGGGGAGCGCTTTATTGTAACCATTGGACTGGACCGTTGTCTATTTGTTTTTCCGGCTGAAACCTTTAATATATATAAGGAAAAGCTGGATGCCATTTCCCTGGCAAACAAGGATGCCCGTAACTTTACCCGTTTCTTTTTTGCGGGCGCTGCTGAGTGCGAGCCGGACAAACAGGGCAGAATCATGTTGCCGCAAAAATTAAGAACCTATGCAAATTTAGATAAAGATGTTACTGTAGTGGGTGTTTCCGGTCGCATTGAGATATGGAACACAGAGGATTGGGAAAAAGACCACAGTATTGAAAACTTCAGTCCTGACGAATTTTCTGAAAAAATGGAGCTTTTGGGTTTTTAAAAAAAGGAGGATAAAATGGAGTTTCATCATGTGTCTGTCCTTTTAAATGAAGCGGTGGAGGGCTTGTGCATTTCACCGGAGGGTACTTATGTTGACGGCACCATGGGCGGTGGCGGACATAGTAAGGAGATTTTAAAGAGGTTAACCAAAGGCAAGTTGATTGGGATTGACCGGGATAAAGATGCCATCAGTGTGTGTAAGGAAGTTCTTTTGTCCTTTGCGGACAAAACAATCTTTGTAAACAGAAATTTTCACGAAATTAGTGCGATTTTAGAAGACTTAGGCGTTGACGGAATTGACGGTGCGGTGCTGGATTTGGGCGTTTCGTCCTATCAGCTTGATTGTGCAGAACGCGGCTTTTCCTATAACCATGACGCTCCGCTGGATATGCGGATGGACCAGTCGGCAGGATTGTCTGCGTATGATGTTGTAAACGAGTACAGCAAGGAACGCTTGGCAGAAGTTATTTTCCAATATGGAGAGGAACGATGGGCAAAGCGCATTGCTGAATTTATAGAAGATGCAAGAAAAACGGCTCCCATAAAAACCACAGGGGAACTGGTAAGCATTATTAAAAAAGCGGTGCCCAAGGGTGCCCGCGCAGATGGACCCCATCCTGCAAAGCGCACCTTTCAGGCAATACGAATTGAAGTAAATAACGAGCTTGCGGACTTAAAGCAAGCTGTTTTAGATTTTATAGATTGCTTAAAGCCGGGCGGTCGGCTTTGCATCATTACTTTCCATTCGTTGGAAGACCGCATTGTAAAAACTGCATATACGGAAGCGGCGCGGGGTTGTGATTGCCCTCCCAACATTCCGGTTTGTGTATGCGGTAAAACATCCAAGGGCAAAGTGATTACAAGAAAGGCGATTGCGCCCAAAGAGGCAGAACTTTTGGAAAATCCGAGAGCCAGAAGTGCGCATCTTCGCATTTTTGAAAAAATAAGAGATTGATTTTCAGAGGGGGAGTTGTCATATGAGAAACGAAAATTTAGCCTATCGCACAGACTATCAATATAGAGAGATGACAGACAACCGGGAAATCAGCAGAATTTCAACAATACGGTCAGCAGGTGGAGTTATGATTAAGACAGGCAGCGGACAAAAGAAAAAAATGCATACTGCCGGGAGCGCAAACAGTCGCCCCAAAGCGCGCATTCAGAAAAGCACGGTGATTTCTGTAGTGCTACTTTCTGCTATGGCGTTTATGGTGTTGTTCCGCGGGCTTATGATAACCTCCGGTTATGAAAAGTTGGAGCAGAAAAATGCTTTGCTTTCAGAAACCATTGCCGGTAATCAGAAACTGCAATTTAAAATTGACCAGACGCTTGACCTTAAAAATATCGAAAAGATTGCAGAAAATACCTTTAATATGGGACAGCCTTCCAAGGCGCAAACAATATATATTAATTTAGATCAGACCAATGAGGTTAAAAAAGTAAAAGGCGGGAATTCTATCATTGACGCAATCAAGAACTTTTTTGGCAGCGTCGTGGAATATTTTGCCTAAAGCATTACATAACATGATATAGAATCTATCGTTCGTGTGAAGGAGTTTCTTTCACACGAACTTTCGTAAAAAGCAGAATTCTGCACTGTGAAAAATGCAGAAAGGAGGAGCACAAAATGGCAATACCCCAACCAAAAACCAGCATGCGCAAAAGGATGCTTCAAGTCTTTTTGTGGTTTGCCGGGTTTTTTCTGTTATTGATGGTATACATTTTAAAACTCAATATTGTGGATGGGGAAAAATTGCGCACGGGTGCCATTGAACAACAAACAAAAGACTATCAGGTATCTTCAGCCCGGGGAACAATCTATGACAGAAACGGAAAAACCCTGGCTGTCAGCTCCTCGGCAGAAACCATTACAGTAAATCCCAAAGAAATTGCAGCGGCAGAATACAGCGTTTCTGATATGGCGGAAAAATTTGCAGAAATTTTAGAGCTTGACGCAGAAAGCGTGGAGAAAAAGCTGACCAAGAATGCCCAGGATGTAGAAATCAAGCGCAAGGTGGAAACAGAGGTTGCAGACCAGATTCGTGCGCTGAACCTAAAGGGTGTTTATTTTAAAGAGGATACAAAACGCTATTATCCCTACGGCACTTTTGCTTCCCATGTTATCGGCTTTACAGGACGGGACAATCAAGGCCTTGGCGGCATCGAAATGGCGTATGACGATGAGCTTTCCGGTGTTCCGGGCAGAGTGGTGACACTGAAAAATGCCAAAGGCACCGACATGCCCTTTCAGGAGGAGCGCCATATTGATTCAGAAAACGGGCTGAATGTGGTGCTGACCATTGACGAGGCAATCCAACACTTTACAGAAAAGCATATGGAAAATGTTTATCACGAAACCGAAGCAGCAGAGGGTGTTGCCGGCATCGTCATGGATGTAAAAACAGGCGAAATTCTGGCAATGGCAACCATGCCTAATTTTGATTTAAACAACCCCAATGAGTTGATTGATGATGTAACGCTTAATCGATTAAAGCGCATTGAGAATGAAGAAGAATATGAAAAAGCATATACCACAGCAAAAAATAAAATGTGGCGAAATAAAGCGGTTGTGGACTCTTATGAGCCCGGTTCCTGCTTTAAAATCATGACCATGTCTATGGCGCTGGAAGAAGGCGTTGTAACACCGGAGGACAGCTTTTTCTGTCCGGGATACAAGATTGTGGAGGACAGAAAAATTCACTGTGCAGAACGCAGTGGACATGGCAGTGAAACCTTTAAAGACGGTGTAAAAAATTCCTGCAACCCGGTATTTATCGAGGTAGGACAGCGGGTTGGTATTGAAAAGTTTAAGGAATATTATAAAGCCTTTGGTTTTAACGATAAAACGGGATTTGATTTGCCCGGCGAGGCAAAAGGCGTATTTTATTCCGATGAGCAGTTTAAAATTGTGGAACTTGCTACATCCTCCTTTGGTCAGGGACCAAAGGTAACGCCTCTGCAGCTGATTTCGGCAGTTAGTGCCGTTGCCAACGGCGGTAATTTAATGAAGCCCTATTTGGTTAAGGAACTGACCAACGAAGAGGGAACAATCGTGAAAAAGACAGAGCCGACACTGGTTCGACGGATTGTGTCGGAGGAAACCTCGAAAACAGTGCGGGAGCTTTTAGAAAACGCGGTTAATGTAGGTTCGGGTCAAAATGCGTATATCAAAGGCTATCGCGTTGCTGGTAAAACGGGTACATCTGAAAAAATTCCCAGAGGACAGCACAAGTATATTGCATCCTTTGTGGGCTTTGCACCGGCAAACGACCCCAAAGTTGCCTGCTTGGTTATGGTTGATGAGCCCTCCTACGGTTCTTATTACGGCGGCGCAGTTGTTGCTCCCGTGGTAGGTAAAATTTTGGAGGATACTTTAAAATATTTGGGCATTGAGCCACAGTATACAACGGAAGAAAAAACCACCATTGATGTTTCTGTGCCGGATGTTGAGGGGCTTTCCGTGTCAGTTGCAAAAAAACAACTGACCGATATGGGACTAAAATACACCATCATCGGCGGTGGAGAAACAGTGGTAAACCAGATGCCTGCAGCAAGGGCGACGCTGAATTCCGGCTCTGTGGTGGTGCTTTACACAGACCTTACACAGACAGAACAACAGGTAACTGTACCGGATGTCACAGGCAAATCCTTGGCGAGAGTAAAATCTTTATTAAACTCCGCAGGTCTGAATTTAAGCATTGTGGGCGCTGGAGCCACCGGTTCTGATTCTGACCGTACAGTAGCAGAAAAGCAAACACCTGCAGCAGGGGCAAGTGTTCCCAGAGGCAGTATTGTAGAAGTAGAATTTCGATTTTTGGATGTTGAAGGCACAAACAGACAATAGACAGTGCCTTTAAAGGAGTGAAACCATGAAGCTATCGGCTATGCTGAAAGAGGCCGACTATTTAAAAGTTGTTGGCGTCAAAACGCGGGATGTTAAACATATTTGCTACGATTCCCGCAAAATCAAAGCAGGAGATATGTTCGTTTGTATTGTAGGCTATGAAACCGACGGACACAAATATATAAAAGGCGCAATCTCAGCCGGAGCTTCTGTGATTGTGGTGCAGGAGGGAGCAACCATTCCTGCTATTTCAGAGGATGTTACTGTTGTATATGCGGAAAACACCAGAAAAATTTTAGCGCAATTTTCCGCTTGCTTTTATCATCATCCAGAAAAACAATTAAAAATCATTGGTGTTACCGGAACAAATGGTAAAACAACGGTTACCACATTGGTGAAATCTATTTTGGAATTTGAGGGACATTCCGTTGGTTTAATCGGCACCAATGCCAATATGATTTGCGGCAGAACATTGCCTACAGAACGCACCACGCCCGAATCTTTAGAACTTTTTGCACTGTTTTCTGAAATGGTTGCAGAGGGCGTAGAGTATGTGGTTATGGAGGTTTCTTCTCATTCTCTTGAATTGTATCGTGTTTACGGCATAGAATTTTATGTAGGTGCGTTTACCAATTTAACACAGGATCATTTGGATTTTCATGGCACCATGGAGCGTTATTTGGACGCTAAAAAAAGACTGTTCTCACAAAGTCGCGTGGCGATTGTAAATGCAGATGATGCAGCAGGAAAAAGCATTTTAAAAGAACGGGCATGCCCTATGGTTTCCTATGGGGTTGATGGAGATGCAGACATTTGTGCATCAGAGATTCGTCTTTCTGCTCGCGGTGTCATTTTTTCTATCTTGCATCAGCAAAAAAACTACACCGTGCGGGTTGGAATTCCGGGAAAGTTTTCTGTTTACAACGCGCTGACTGCGATTGGTATTGTAGCTGCTGTCGGCATTGAAATGAGCCGTATTATTGAGGCGCTGACCTTTGCCAAAGGCGTAATGGGAAGGTGCGAAACGGTCTATACCAACACGGATTATACTGTAATTATTGATTACGCACATTCCCCTGACGGACTTGAAAATATTATCAAAACCGTGCGGGAATTTGCAGAAGGCCGTGTGATAACTCTGTTTGGTTGCGGTGGCGACCGTGACAAAACAAAACGCCCGATTATGGGAAAAATTGCAGGGGCGCTTTCAGATTATTGTATTGTAACCTCAGATAACCCCAGAACAGAACAACCGGACGCTATTATTGCAGACATTATGGAAGGCGTAAAGGAAACCGGTTGTGATTATATTGTCATTGAAAACCGGCGGGAAGCCATCGGCTATGCGCTACGCTTTGCAAAGCCGGGCGATTGTGTGATTTTGGCAGGAAAAGGGCATGAAACCTATCAAATAATCGGCAAAACAAAGCATCATTTTGACGAGCGTGAGGTGATTGCGCAGTGTCTTGCCGATATGAAAAAAACAGAGGTGCAGGAATGATTGCTTTTTCAGTTTCGCAATTGATACAGATTACTGGCGGCAAACTGCTCTGCGGTGCGGCTACAGGGGAGATTACTCATGTGACCAGTGATAGCAGAGCGGTGCAAAACGGCTCTTTGTTTGTTGCCCTCCGCGGAGAAAAAGTGGATGGCCATGACTATGTGCAGCAGGCGTTTGAGCAGGGTGCGGTTTGCGCGTTGGTGGAAAAAGCGTGTGACATCAAAGACGCACATGCCGTCGTTTTGGTTCAAGATGCGATAAAAGCGATGGGAGCTTTGGCACAGGCGGTTTTAATAAAACTTTCCATACCGGTCGTTGCGATTACCGGCAGCGTGGGAAAAACCACCACCCGTGACATGACCCACGCGGTTTTGTGCCAAAAATTTGAAACGCTGAAAAATAAAAAGAATTTTAACAATGAACTTGGCGTTCCGCTGACTATTTTTGAAGCGGACAACAATACAGAGGCAGCGGTCATAGAAATGGGTATGGACCATTTTGGAGAAATAGACCGATTAGCTGCCATTGCGCAGCCGGATGTGGCACTTGTCACAAATATTGGCATGTCACACATCGAGCAGCTGGGCTCTCAGGAGAATATCTACAAAGCAAAATCGGAAATGTTTGCGCATACAAAGGCAGACGGTGTTGTCATTTTAAATGGGGATGACAAAATTTTAATGGAGCACCGCGGCGAATTGAGACAGCGCGTGATTACGGTAGGTGTCTTAAATCCCCATGCAGACCTTGTGGCAAAGGATATTTGCTCCCAGCAAGACAGTGTTTCCTTTCGGGTGTGTGGCATGGGACATGAATTTTCAGTTACCCTCCCCATTCCGGGTGTGCACAATGTTACCAATGCGCTTTTGGCGTGTGCTGTGGGAATTTATTATCACATTCCCTGCCGCCAGATTGCAGAGGCGCTTTTCCATTTCACTATGACGGGCATGCGTATGGATATTTTTCGTTGCGGCACCATTACTGTGATTAACGATTGTTATAACGCAGCGCCGGCATCTGTTGCCGCGGCTCTCTCTGTTTTATCTGCTCGCCCCGGCAGAAGTGTTGCAATTTTAGGTGATATTGCAGCGTTGGGGACATATAGCTATGATGCACATGTAGGGCTGGGTGCAGAGGTGGTAAAAAACGAAATTGACCTTTTGATTACTGTTGGGGAGCAGGCAAAATACATTGCCCAGGGCGCCTTTGAAAATGGCATGGACAGTGAAAACCTGCTTTCTGTGGACACTGTGGAGGAGCTTTATCCCCAACTTTCATCCTATATCAAAGAAAACGATACAGTTCTTGTGAAAGCATCTCGTGTGATGGGATTAGAACGGGTAACTGAATTTTTAAAGAAAAATTTTTGATAAAGTAACGGATTTGAAGAAGCCGATACATAAGGAGGCTGATTGATATGCAAACATTGCTGCTGGGAAGTGGATTTTCCCTGCTGATATGCCTGATAGCAACACCACTTTTAATTCCTATGCTCAGACGATTAAAATTTGGGCAGAGCATCCGCGAGGAAGGACCGAAGTGGCACCAGAAAAAAAGCGGAACACCAACCATGGGCGGTGTTTCCATCATAGGTGCTGTTTTGGCGGGTGCAGCTATAGCGTATGGCGTTTCTGCCGGATTGGGCATTTTGGAAACAGGGCTTTTGGCAGGCGCATTTTTGTTTGGCCTCATTGGCTTTGCAGATGATTACATTAAGGTCGTAAAGAAACGGAATCTGGGGCTGACCTCTAAACAGAAATTTTTGGCACAGCTCATTGCTGCGGTTGCAATTGTGGTTTTTATGAGTCACACCGGTGTAATGGGCGGAGAAATTTTTGTTCCGTTTTTTAAAACAACCATTGATATTGGTCTTTTTAGCATTCCCCTCGCAATTTTTGTTTTGCTTGCGGTGGTCAACAGCGTGAATCTGACAGACGGCTTAGATGGATTAGCAACTTCTGTAACACTGATTGTATCCTTGTTTTTTATGATTTGCGCCTTGAAAACCAAACAAGCTGCAATTGCAACCTTTATGGGAGCAACCGCAGGGGCGTGTCTTGGCTTTTTGTTCTTTAATGCAAATCCCGCCAAGGTGTTCATGGGGGATACTGGCTCGCTGTTTTTAGGCGGCGTTGTGGCAATTGGTGCAATTGCACTGAAAATGCCTCTTGCTCTAATCATTGCCGGCGGCGTTTATCTTTTGGAAACGCTTTCTGTTATTATTCAGGTTACATCTTTTAAATTCACAGGAAAGCGCGTGTTTAAAATGAGCCCCATTCACCACCATTTTGAAATGTGCGGCATGGGGGAAAAGCAAATTGTATTGCTATTTTCAAGCGTTACAGTGTTGCTTTGCCTGATTTGCTATTTTTCTATGTTTTAAATCGATAAAATTCAGATAAGGAGGGGAAGGTTTTATGTCACCAAGAGAAAAGAAAAGTGCATCTCATAGACATACCGGAAGACAAGAGCATGCCGTTATCAAAAAGGCTGGCGTGGATATTGGCTTTTTGGCAGTGGTTATTATGCTTTTGGTGTTTGGATTAATTATGGTGTTTAGTGCCAGCTACCCCTCTGCAAATTATAAATACGGCGACGGACTTTATTTTATTCGCAAGCAGGCGCTTTGGGCGATAATTGGCGTTGGTGCCATGCTTGTTACCATGAAAATTGATTATCGGAAATATAAAAAATATGCTATGCCCATCGCGGTTGTAACCCTTGTTTTACTGGTGCTGGTTCTGGCAAGCTCGCCGATTAAGGGCTCACGCAGGTGGTTGGGTTTTGGCTCCTTTAGTTTTCAACCTTCCGAGGCGGCGAAAATTGCGGTAATTATTTATTTTGCAGCAAGCCTGTCGGTCATCCGGGAGCAAATTCGCGATTTTAAAGTGTTGCTCCGGTATATTTTTATGCTGGGTGTCGTTATGGGACTGCTGCTTTTAGAGCCTCACTTTAGCGTTTGTTTAATTATTGGTGCCGTTGCTGTAATTATGCTTTTGGTGGCAGGTGCTAAATTTAAGCATTTTGGAATGTTGGCGTTGGTTGCAGTACCCCTTTTAATTGCGGTTGCGATGAAGGCAGATTATCGTATGGACCGATTGAACATGTATTTAAATCCCTTTCTGGATCCCCAGGGCGATGGCTGGCAGATTATTCAGTCCTTGTACGCCATTGGCTCCGGAGGTTTATTTGGACTTGGCTTTGGTAATTCCAGACAAAAATATATGTATGTATCAGAACCGCAAAATGACTTTATTTTTGCCATTGTTTGCGAAGAATTAGGAATTGTTGGTGCCTTTGTCATTATTATTCTTTTTGGAATTTTAGTTTGGCGCGGCATTAAAATTGCCATTAATGCACCGGATGCCTTTGGTGGACTTTTGGTTACGGGAATTGTGTCCTTGGTGGGCGTGCAAACCTTTTTAAACATTGCCGTTGTCACAAAACTGATTCCCACAACAGGTATTTCACTGCCATTTTTCTCTGCCGGCGGTTCGTCTTTGGTCTTTTTAATGGCAGCAATGGGCATGGTTTTGAATGTGTCTAAGTTTAAAAAGCAGGTTGTGGATTTAAGGTAGCAAAGCGAAAAGGAAAGGGGCACAACATGAAGGTTTTGATTTCAGGTGGCGGAACAGCGGGACACATCAATCCTGCCATTGCCATTGCAAAACGCATGAAAGCAGAATATCAAGCCGATGTTTTATTTGTGGGAAAGGAAAGCGGTTTGGAAAAAACCTTAGTTCCCAAAGAGGGCTTTGATATAAAATATATTGAAGTTTTAGGATTGGTCAGAAAGCTGACCTTAAAGAATTTTGTTGTTTTAGCAAAATATATCCGGGCAATTTCTCATGCAAAAAAAATTATCCGGGCGTTTGCGCCGGATGTGGTAGTGGGAACAGGCGGTTATGTTTGCGCACCGGTGTTGTATGCGGCACACAGCCTGCATATTCCTGTTTTGGTGCATGAGCAAAATGTGTTTCCCGGGATGACGGTGAAAATGGCAGCGCGGTTTGCAGACTATATCGCAATCAGCTTTGAAGATACAATTAAGTATATTGGCGAACAGGCAAAAGGTCGATGTGTGCTAACGGGAAATCCCCTGCGGGAAAATCTGCTGGAGGGAACCTATGAAAAGGCAAGAGAGGCATTAGCAATTGGCGATGCTCCCTTTGTTGTGACAATGGGAGGCTCTCTGGGTGCAAAAACCATTAACAATGCACTGGTGGAAATTTTGCAGCTGGCGGAGGATGTAAATTTTCATCTTTTGGGTAGCACAGGACAGCGCTTTTATGACGAGGTTTTAGACCAGATTGATTCAAATAAATTAGATAAAACAAAATCGATTGTGCCGTATATTTACAACATGGACCAGGTGCTTTTAGCAGCAGATTTGGTGGTTGCCAGATCCGGCGCCATCACTGTCAGCGAGCTTTGTGCTCTGGGAAAACCCGCCATTTTAATCCCCTCACCCAATGTGACGCACAATCATCAGGAGTATAATGCAAAATCCGTGCAGGACCAGGGCGCCGCAATGATGATTTGCGAACGGGATTTAAAACCGGGAGTTGTTTTAAATGCGGTAAAATCGCTGCTGCTTGACAAGGAAAAACGAAATCAAATGGCAGATTGCGCCAAACGGCATGCCATTACAGATGGTACAAAACGAATCTGTAGTTTGGTGGCGGAATTGGCAAATCGGTAACCAAACCATCCATTTCGCATACTATGGTAATGACTTTTATCGTTATCCGGAGGTGTGTGTTTTGGGTAAAATTATTGTAAAAGGAAAAGTTCCGTTACAGGGAAGCGTCAGAATTCATGGCGCAAAAAACGCGGTACTTCCTATTCTGGCGGCAACCGTCATGGTAGGTGGTGTACATATTATTCACAATTGCCCCGATTTTTCTGATGTTTCTATTACAATGGAAATTTTAAAGAGCCTGGGGGCAAAAACAACGCGAAATGGTGACACGCTGATTGTAGATACCACCCATGCAACCGGCAGTTTCATTCCTGAACATTTGATGCGAAAGCTTCGTTCTTCTGTGATATTTATGGGGGCAGTGCTGGCGCGCAGTCGCGAGGCAAAAATTTCGACACCGGGTGGTTGTGAGTTGGGTCCCAGACCGATTGACCTGCATTTAAAGGTGCTGGCGCAACTGGGCGCAGACATTAAAGAAGAGCACGGCTATTTGATTTGTAAAGCAGAGCACCTTTCAGGCAAGTCCATTCATTTAGACTTTCCCAGTGTGGGTGCTACAGAAAATTTGTTGCTTGCAGCGGCAATGGCGGATGGAGAAACCGTTATATCCAATGCAGCAAAAGAGCCGGAAATTGAAGACTTGGCGTTGTTCTTAAACAACATGGGTGCCCATGTTTTTGGTGCAGGCACCTCTACCATTCGGGTTGTGGGCAACAATGAATTAACCCCGGGAGAGCATCGGGTTATGCCGGATAGAATTGTGGCGGCAACTTATCTTTGTGCGGCAGCTGCCACAGGGGGAAGCGTTACTGTGACACAAATGCGACCGGAGCAGATTTCAGCCGTTCTTTCGGTTTTAACAGATTGTGGCTGCAAGATTTCTTCCACAGAAGATTCCGTTTTCTTGCAGGCACCAAAGCAATTGATTGCACCGGGCAGCATTAAAACCATGCCGTATCCGGGATTTCCTACGGATGCACAGTCTTTGGTTCTTGCGATGCTATGTTGTGCCCAGGGCACTTCTATTATTACGGAAACCATTTTTGAAAGCAGGTTCAAGCCAGTTTCAGAGTTGTGTCGCATGGGAGCAAAAATCAGCGTGGACGGCAGAGTAGCTGTTGTTTGCGGTGTGGAAGCGCTTTCCGGCACACAGGTTGCAGCAGCAGATTTGCGGGGTGGTGCGGCTTTGGTGATTGCTGCACTATCCGCAGAGGGTACAACCCAAATCAATACGCCGGAATTTATAGACCGGGGATATGAGCATTTTGAGGAGAATTTAGCCCGTTTGGGTGCAGATATTAAACGCATACGATAAGGAGTCAGCCATGATGAAACAAAAGCGAAAAACCGGGAGTGAGCAATACAGGCGAAAAATCAGAAATCGACGCATCCTTGTGCTTGGCGTATTTGTGCTGGTGGTACTTTTGTGCGTGTGTCTGTTTACACCGCTGTTTGCCATTTCTCAGATTTCTGTTACAGGCAATACGCTGCTTTCTGCTGAGCAGATTATTTCTGATTCCGGCATTGAAACAGGTGAAAATTTGTTTCGCATCAGTAAAAGAAAAGTAAAGCGGAACTTGTCTGTATCTCCTTATATTGAAGATGTGAACATTAAGCGAAAATTTCTGGCAAAGGTTGTCATTGAAATAGACGAGGCAAAGCAGGATTTGATTCTTGATGCACCTGACGAATTTATTGTAACGACCATTGACGGCAGAGTGTTGGAACGGACAGAGGATGTCACAGAAATGACAGCGCCGGTGGTGTATGGAATCTCTGTTAAGGAGGCAGAGCCGGCACAAAAAATTCAATCTGACGAAAAAGAGATTCTGGATATGCATTTTGAGCGGATTGGGTGCTTTTATTCCACAGATTTCTGGGGGGATATTGATGGTTTTTATGTTTCGGATGTTTCCAACTTTATGTTGATTATGAAATCAGGCATGAAGGTAACTTTTGGCAGTATTGACAGCGTAGAGAGTCTGCAGCGAAAAATCAAAATGATGGTACAAATTCTGCCACAGATTAAACAGACGGAAAAGAGCTATTTGGATTTAACCACCGACAAGGGATATTTTGGAGAGTATACCGAAGATGAGCTTGAGGAAATGAAACGGCTTGAGGAAAACGGGGGGCTTTTATCCGGCGACGCTGCAAAAGAAGAACAGACGGAGGAAGAACCAGATTCTAAAGAAGTGTCGGAAAAAGACGAGTAGTGCAGGAGTTTTTGCAAAAAATCTCCGGCGCATGTCAGATTTTAGAAAAAATTTACAAAAAAATTATCGAAATTTTTATTTTTTACTTGTAATTATATATGCAACTATGTTATAATATGAAATAAGTACATAATGATGTAATAAATATATGGTAAGTACATACAAAAGAGGAGGAAATTGGAGTGTTCGATTTTGATAATGGCGCAATGAATGTTGCACAGATTAAGGTTATTGGTGTTGGTGGCGGTGGTAACAACGCTGTGAACCGCATGATTGATGCCGGTCTCGGTGGCGTAGAGTTTGTTTCCATTAATACTGACAAGCAGGCGCTTTTGTCATCACAGGCAAATCAAAAAATCCAGATTGGTGAAAAGTTAACAAAAGGTCTCGGTGCAGGTGCAAACCCGGATATGGGTGCAAAAGCTGCAGAAGAGAGCTATGATGAAATTGCACAGGCAATCAGCGGAAGCGACATGGTATTTGTTACAGCCGGCATGGGCGGCGGTACAGGTACAGGTGCAGCTCCTGTTGTTGCACAGATTGCAAAAGATATGGGCATTTTAACATTGGGTATCGTAACAAAGCCTTTCTTGTTTGAAGGAAGACAGAGAATGCTTCGTGCTGAAGAGGGCATTCAGGCGTTGCGCGGTGCGGTGGATGCAATTATCACCATCCCCAATGACAGATTGCTTCAGATTTCCAATCAGCATACTACATTTATTGATGCATTTAAAATGGCAGACGATATTTTGTTAAAGGGTGTTAAGGGTATTTCTGACCTTATCACAAACGATGCAGTTGTAAACCTTGACTTTGCCGATGTGGTAACCATTATGAAGGATACCGGCATTGCACACATGGGTGTTGGTAGAGCATCCGGCGAAAAGCGTGCTGAAGACGCAGTTAAAATGGCAATTTCCAGTCCGCTTCTTGAAACAACCATTGATGGCGCTCGCGGCGTGTTAATCAATGTAACCGGCGGCGCAGATTTAGGATTGTTCGAAATCAACAACGCGGCAATGATGGTTACAGAGGCAGCAGACCCCAATGCAAATATCATCTTTGGTGCAACTGTTGACCCGAATATGAAGGATGAGATTTCTATCACAGTGATTGCAACAGGATTTGAAGGTGTTTCCACTGCAGCAAGAGAGCCGTTGTTTTCCGGCAACTCTGCATTTAAAGCAGGTGCAATATCCAGAAGTGCAGTAGGCGGCGCAGCAAATAAGCCTGCACAGCAGACACCCAGCGAAGTTGAAATTCCCTGGTTTTTAAGAGATAAAAAATAATACCATTTGGCACTTGTCAGATGCCGCAACGGTATTGGCATCTGATTCTAATAAAGAAGGGCTACCGCAATGTTGCGGTAGCCCTTCCTTTTCTTTTTTATCTTTTTTTGTTAATTAAGCCAACAATCAGTCCGCCCAGCAGACCTGCAGCAACACATATGATCATGCCACGGGTAAAATTACCAAACAACAAATTTCCGGCAGAAAAACCGGCGGCAACACCAAATGCAAAGCCAATTCCCATAAAGCTGCCCAGAGAAAGATGCTTTACATCCTCATACTCCACTTTTTCTTCCTCATTCTTTACCTGGTTTTTGTTTTCTTCCATTATGTTCACCCTTCCGTTTTTTCTTGACATTAACTTTTATTTAATTTTATTTTATCACAAAAATTAAAAACGCGCAACTGATTTAAATGAAAAAGATTCCCTTGTATATTTCCGTTTGTTGCGAAAAAAATAACTACGGGATGAATATCCCTTTTTTACGCAAAAGCAGGGGGTGATTTTGTGCAAAAAAAAGTGCAAAGCACAAACGACGCAAACAGACCCGTCAAGCCCTATGACCATTTAGAAGATGCTTATGGAAATGCGTGTTCCCAAACAGAATGCACGGGGCTGATTGCCCATGCACCGCTTACCGAAGAGGAGCTGGAGTCGTTTATGGATATTTACGATTTTTCTCCGCCCATTGTATCCGGGGGAAATGCAGAAGAAGGCATCGGACCAGCATACGGTAGCCACATCACAGCAGACAGTTCTAAAGAAAATTTAAACAATTTGTAAAACGCATTGACACAAGTCTTGCCAAAACGATATAATGAACCTGTATATGCAGGTTCATTATTTTTTAAAGTATAGAATGCAAAAAGGGGAAGTCATTGATGAAGCGTTGGATGAAGTACATAAAGCCATATGGACGATATTTTATATATGGACCTCTTTGTATGATTGTGGAAGTCATTGGTGAGGTGCTAATGCCTAAATTTTTAGCGTCCATTATCAATCAAGGTGTTGCAGATAAAAATGTTTGGTATATTGTAACACTTTGTGCCTTTATGATTGTGACTGCACTTCTTATGATGGCAGGCGGTGTGGGAGGTGCATATTTTGGTGCAAAAGCATCTGTTGGCTTTGCAACGGATTTAAGACGGGATGTCTATAGTAAGGTACAGGAATTTTCCTTTGCCAATATTGATAAATTCAGTACTGGCTCATTGATTACCCGCTTGACCAACGACATTACGCAGATTCAGGACTTTATCAACATGTTGCTTAGGATGTGCCTTCGCGCTCCGGGCATGATGATTGGTGCTTTGATTATGGCAATTACCTTAAGTCCCTCTCTTTCTGTGATATTTGCAGTTTCCATGCCGGTGCTGATTTTGACAATGCTTTTCATTATTTCCAAGGGATTTCCCCGTTTTTCAAAAATGCAGAAACGGATTGATACGCTAAACTCCAATGTGCAGGAAAATCTCACAAATGTGCGTGTGATAAAATCCTTTGTGCGAGAAGAATACGAGCGGGAAAAGTTTGGCACTTATAACCGTGGCTTGCGGGAAGCAATCACTTCGGCTATGATGGTTATGATGACCATGATGCCATTGATGACGCTGTTTATGAACCTGACAACCGTGTTTGTTTTGTGGTTTGGCGGCAATCAGGTTGTGGCAGGAGATATGCCTGTGGGGGATTTGACTGCTTTTGTTACCTATATCACGCAAATTCTTATGTCCCTTATGATTGTTGTTATGATATTTATGCGAAGCTCGCGGGCAATGGCGTCCGCCAAACGCGTAACAGAGGTGCTGGACGAAATTCCGGACTTAAATGATGATTCTGCAAAGCATAAGGATGCAGAAATTACCGAGGGAAAAATTGAATTTCGTCATGTAGATTTTCAATATTATAAAACCAGTCAAGATAGTGTCTTAAAAGATGTTTCCCTTACCATTGAGCCGGGAGAAACCGTTGGTATTATCGGTTCTACTGGCTGTGGAAAAACATCCTTGGTATCCCTGATTCCCCGACTTTATGATGTGGATAGCGGAGGGGTTTTTGTGGACGATATTAATGTGAAAGACTATGATTTGGGAAAACTGCGGGCAGGGATTGGTGTTGTTTTGCAGAAAAACATATTGTTTTCCGGCACGATTTCCGAAAATTTGCTTTGGGGCAAGCAGGATGCTACCCAAGAAGAAATGGAGCAAAGTGCCGACTATGCACAGGCAGACTTGTTTATTAAGGATTTTTCCATGGGCTATGAAACAGAGTTGGGACAGGGAGGCGTAAACCTTTCCGGCGGACAAAAACAGCGGGTATGTATCGCAAGAGCACTGATTAAAAACCCGAAAATTCTGATTTTAGATGACAGTACCAGCGCAGTAGACACTGCTACAGAAGCAAAAATTCGGCAGGCGTTTGGCACAAAACTGCAGCAAACCACCAAGATTATTATTGCACAGCGGATTTCGTCGGTACAGGATGCAGACAAAATTGTGGTTATGGATGAAGGCAGGATTTGCGGCATTGGCACACACGAGGCGCTGCTTGAAAATAATGATACTTATCGGGAAATTTATGATTCGCAGCATGAAAAAAAGGAGGCGAATGCATAAATGGCAGCAAGAACATTAGATGCACTCAAAAAACGCTACAACAGCAATCCCGGGAAAGAGGCAGCAAGACCAATGCCCAGTCCCAGCGGAAAGGGCGGTAGGCGCGGCGCAATGGGCGGTGGCGGTAAGCCGAAAAACACAAAATTTGTCTTTGCGCGACTTTATCAGTACATTGCAAAATATAACTTGCGCATAGTACTCGCATTTTTCTTTATGGTGGTACGGGCGGTATCTCAGATTGCCGGCTCTTATATCCTGCGCCCTATTATTAATGACTATATTGCTGTTGGGAAATTAGAGGGCTTTTTATACGCGCTTTTCGTGCTGACAGGCATTTATTTAGTAGGTGTTGTTTCTGTTTATTTGCAGAATCGCATTATGCTTTCGGTTTCACAAAGCACCATTGAAGCAATTCGGAATGACTTGTTTTGCAAGGTGCAAGCATTACCGGTCCGGTTTTATGATACAGAAAACACCGGCGAGATTATGAGCCGCTTTACCAACGATGTGGACAATGTGGGTGTGATGCTGGACTCTTCTGTGATGTCGGCTTTTTCAGGATTGATTTCTATTGTGGGCACCTTTGCAATGATGCTTTACACCAATCCGTGGCTTGCTTTGATTACGGCTGCATTTATTCCCTTGTTTTTAAAAGGCGGCATGCGCATAGCTAAACATAGCAGAAAATATTATTCTCAGCAGCAGGCAGCACTGGGGGCGCTAAACGGGTATATAGAGGAAACGGTTTCGGGACAAAAAGTCGTTAAGGTATTTTGTCACGAAGAGGATTGTAAGCAGGAATTTGGACTTTTGAATGATGACCTGAAAGATAAGCAGTTTTTTGCGCAATTTTTTGGCGGAATTATGGGGCCCATTATGGGCAATTTAAGCCAGGTATGTTACGCGCTGACGGCAGGTATTGGTGGTGTTATGTGTGCCTTGGGACAGTTTGACATTGGCGGACTGACGGTGTTTGTCAACTACTCCCGGCAGTTTTCCCATCCCATCAATGAAATTTCCATGCAAATGACCACCATTTTCTCTGCTTTGGCGGGGGCAGAACGGGTATTTCATATTATGGACAAAGAACCGGAACCGGAGGATACAGAAAACGCCTACGCACCCCAATGCATCAAGGGAGATGTCACCTTTGATGGCGTTACATTTGGATATAATCCGGACAAAAATGTGTTGAAGAATGTTTCTTTATATGCACATCCCGGGCAGAAAATTGCATTTGTCGGTTCCACCGGCGCCGGAAAGACAACAGTGACAAATTTGCTGAATCGGTTTTATGATATTGCCCAGGGCACAATTTCCATAGATGGTGTGGATATCAGAAACTACAAACGGGATTTTCTGCGCAAAAACATTGCAATGGTTCTGCAGGATACCCATTTGTTCACGGGAACAGTTATGGAAAACATCCGTTACGGACGATTGGATGCCACAGACGAAGAGGTTATTGCTGCAGCAAAAACTGCTAGCGCACATTCTTTTATTATGCGTTTGGCAGATGGTTATCAAACGGTTCTGACGGGGGATGGCGCCAATCTTTCTCAGGGGCAACGACAACTTTTAAATATTGCTCGTGCTGCCATATCCAAAGCCCCCATTCTGGTGCTGGATGAGGCAACCAGCTCGGTTGATACAAGGACGGAACGGCATATCGAAATCGGTATGGAACGGCTGATGGCAGACAGAACGACCTTTGTTATTGCTCATCGTCTTTCCACTGTGCGAAACGCAGATGCAATTATGGTATTGGAGCGGGGAGAGATTATAGAGCGGGGCA